>JBAZEQ010000072.1:0-10249 GCA_041653855.1 Ignavibacteria bacterium
AATGATTCTGTCGTTTATTCCGATTCTAAAAGAATTTTTTCCGATAGAAATATAGAGGATTTGATATTCTACAATTATGTAAAAAATATAATAGTATTAAAACCATTTGCGGTGATTTTTTATTCAAAGCATATGAGCAATTATTCCTTCGAAAGTGGTGTATATAATCTGTCTCTTAAGGTTCACGATGCAAAATCGAAAAAAGATTTGGCTTTGTATAAAGGTATGTCACATTATCACTACGAAGATGTGAATTTAAAAGATACTGTAAGTAACAGGAGTACTGATTCATTAAAAATAAAAGTGAAAGAATCTAATATAAAAAAAGATTCAATTATATATTCGTATAATATTGGTAATATCATTGCAATGTTTCCGAATACAAACGTGGAAAAATTAGCCAAAAAAACCAATGTTAATTTTTATCGTATCATTACGCAAAACGGCTTGCAGGTATTTTTCTCCCAGCGTTATCAGGGAGATAATTTCCTTAACTTTGTGTTTAATTATTTCTAATATACTTATTTCATTGAATAACCAATTAAATAAACTTAACTTTCTAAGATGATAAAGAAAAATATAGAAAAAATACTATCGAAATCTTTCAAAAAGAAAATATGCATAATTGGTGATATTATGCTCGATAGGTATATGCTTGGTGATGTTACGAGAATATCACCTGAAGCCCCTGTACAGGTTTTCGATATTAAAAAATCAGTGCCTAAACTCGGTGGAGCCGCTAATGTGAGTTTAAATATAAAAACTCTGGATGCAGAACCATTCTTGATAGGAGTAATCGGAAAAGATATCGAAGGTAATATATTAAAGGACGTCTTAAGTAAACAAGGACAAACTACCGAAGGATTAATCCAAACTGACGACAGACCTACAACTTGTAAAACGAGAGTTATTGCATCATCGCATCATTTATTGAGGATTGATAGTGAATCTAAAAATGAAATTTCGAAAGATGTCGAAAAGAAAATTATTAGTATGGTTTGTGAAAATTTAAATGAATTTGAAATTATTATTTTGCAGGATTATAACAAAGGTGTGCTTACCAAATCGTTAATAAAAAAGATTTTTGAATTTGCTAAAAGCCGGAAAATAAAGATTCTTGTTGACCCTAAATTTGATAATTTCTTTGAATATAAGAATGCTTTTGTCTTCAAACCAAACAAAAAAGAACTGGAAGATGCGTTAGGAAGGAAAGCCAAAAATGATGAGGAATTAATTAAGATTTGCAATGAATTATTAAATAGAACAAAATGCGAAAACCTTGTGTTAACATTAGGAGAGCACGGAATGAAAGTGTTTAATAAATCTGACGGAAAACTTAAAATTCATTCGATAAAAACGAAAGCTCGGAATGTATCGGATGTATCCGGTGCAGGTGATACGGTAATATCTGCATTAGCTGTAACACTTGCAGGAGGGGCAAATATTATCGAAGCGGTAGAGATTGCAAATGTTGCCGCTGGTATTGTTGTTGAAGAAGTTGGTATTGTCCCGATAAAAAAAGATGTTTTGATTAAGCATGTAAAAGAAAATAATTACTAAGATGATATACGAATTAAAGGATTTTCTGGAAATACGGAAAAAACTGAAGGATAAAAATAAAAAACTTGTTTTTACAAACGGCTGTTTTGATATCTTACATAGAGGGCACATTGAATATTTAAAGCAGGCTAAATCGCTTGGTGATTATCTTGTTGTCGGGTTGAATTCGGATTCATCCGTTAGAAAAATTAAAGGTGAATTGAGACCTGTTAATAATCAATACGATAGAGCATTTGTCTTGAATAGCTTAAAAGTAATAAACGCAGTCATAATTTTCTCGGATGATACTCCATATAATATTATTAAAGAAATAATACCCGATTATCTTGTTAAAGGAGGAGACTGGACTGAAGATAATATTGTTGGTGCTGAGATTGTTAAAAAAACAGGCGGGAAAGTCGTAAGTCTGAAATATGTAGATAATTATTCTACTACAAGTACTATCAATAAACTAAAAGAACTTGGAAACTAAAAAAATAAAAAATACCAAGAAAAAGAAGAGTTTTTTTAGTAAGCTTCTTAGGTTTGTACTCCTCTCAACTGGAACATTCATCGCAATTTTTATTTGCCTTATTATATTTATCCAGACTTCATTCTTCAAAAACTGGCTTCTGCATTATATTGTCAATACCGTAAATGAATCTTTAGTGGATAAAGATAGTAAAATATATGCAGAGTCGATTGAAGGAACCATTGTAAAAGGATTCAAATTGAAAAATGTAAGTCTGGTTGTAAAGCAGGATACGATGTTGAAATTCAGTGAACTTGAAGCAAGTTACAGTATACACAGGCTATTTAAGAAAGAAGTGTATATAAGATCTGCTGTGTTGAGTGATTTGCAGGGAAATTTCACTAATGTGAAAGATAAAAACGGTGAGTCGTTATGGAATTTTGAATATCTGCTGAAGAAAGAAGATATTGAAGAAGATACAACGAAAAAGGAATTTGATTGGAAAATTACCGTAAAAAATTTCGAACTCAAAAACGGTGCAGTTAGATTTCTTGAAGAAAAAAATTCCGATAAACCAATTCGGGAAATCCCGGTTGAACAAACTGCAAAACTCGATATATCCAATCTCGATGTAAAAAATCTAAACCTGAATCTCTCCGGCTATTATCATCCTGACGAAAAATTTATAAATTTAAAAGAGATTAGTCTTTCGACAAATTCTCAGTTAGATTTAAAGAAATTAACTTTCGAAGCATCGATATTGCAGGATAATAAGTCGGATTTAAAAAATTTCCATATAATAACTGCCAGAAGTGATGTTGTAATTAATGAAGCTTATATAGATAATCTGAATCCCTTAAAAGAAAAGGTTATTTATGAAAATTTCAAAGATAAAAATGCATATATAGATTTACTGGCTAATAAATTTGATGCTGATGATTTGGTTTTCTTTTTGCCTTCCTTGGATTTTTTGGACGGTAAAGTATATGTTGAATTGAAAGCAGATGGGAAATTTAATAGTATTAATATCAGGAATCTTATCGTTAAGACTGATAATTCAAATTTAACTGCTAATGGAAAAGTATTAAATCTACACGAACCGAAAAAATTATATTTGGATGTTAATGTTAAAAATGCAGACCTTAACCCCGCAGATACAAAAAATAATCTTCCGGGATTATCTATCCCCGATTATAGACATATTGGAAAAGTTAATGCTTCTTTTTCTTTTAAAGGCGAGCCTATTAAATTCAATACTGAATATGATATTAAAACGAGTGCAGGTGAAGTGAAAGGTAAAACCTATCTCGATTTAACCGATAAAAACTTTGTTTATAATGCGGATTTTACTACAAAAAATCTGAACATAGGGAAAATTGTTAAAGATGAAAAATTAAACAGCAATATTACTGCCGAGATTAAAGCAGACGGTAGAGGTTTTGATTACAGAACATTAGTAGGAAATATAAATTTTGATATAAATAACTCGGAATTTTACGGTCAAAAAATTTCAAAAACAAACGGGACAATAAAAGCTAATTCGGGTAATCTGGATGTTGATTTTAGTTATGCATCTAATTCTCTTTCTACTAAAATGCAGGGAATAGTTAACGTAGGAGACATTTCCAAACTAAAATATAATATGAAAGGTAATGTCCAGAATTTCGATGTATCTACGTTTACTAAAAATAATGATGATAAGAGCAATTTGAATTTTACATTCGATGTACAGGGAGAAGGATACCAACCGGATGATTTACTGGGAAATTATAATATAAGTTTTACCCCTTCCAATTATCAATATTATTTAATTCCCCAAACACAAATGATTGCTAAGGTGGAAAAGACAGGTGATGAAAGGCACGTATCGCTAACCTCCGATATTTTCAATTTAGATGCAAGAGGTAAGTTCTCGTATCTGGTAATTCCACAAGTTATAGCAGTAAATTTTCAGAATATAGTCTCGGAATTTAAGAAAGAATTTTCGAAAGATAGTCTGGAATCGGATTTTTCATTCGCTAATACCCGTAAAGTAGAAGTGAATTTGACGAAACCTTTTGTCTCTAATGACCCCTCGGATTTTTATTTGCAATATAATCTTACGGTAAAGAATTTTTACCCTGTTCAAAAAATATTAAAAGACAGTAGTATTGTTTTTAACGGAAAAATAAGCGGCGAGATAGCCAATAACAAAAATTCGTTTAATATGAAAGTTAATGGACAGGTTGATAATTTTAGTTATCTGGATTCTACGTTTATGTTTTCTAAAGGTCTGGTCGAAATGGATTTTAAAAATGATTACACAATTGCACGCGATAACGGGGCGTTATTTGCTAATTTTAATTTTAAAGCAAATGATTTAATTGCAAGTAGCAAAAAATTCGATACTGCAAATTTTAATTTCAACTACGGCACCGATAAAGGATTATTTTATATAGCGGGAAATATCGATACAACTGTAAGGTTACAGTCTTTTGGAAAATTTGCTCTTGGTGCAAATTCCGTAAGATTACTTTTTGATACTTTAGGATTGGGTTATAAAAATTATGTTTTTGCAAACCGTCAACCCGTAAAAATTAATTATAAAATATTAGATTCGGCAAATAGAGACCAAATCATAGATTTTGTAAATTTCAGATTTCTATCGGATAAGCAGAGAATGATGGTAAACGGTTATTATTCTCTTACTGGGAATAGTAATCTTGAATTAAGAGGGCAGAGAATTAATATTGCAGATTTTCAAAAAATGTTGAACCCTGAAATTGATGAAGAAAAAATTATTAACGGTGAGTTAAGAAGGTTATTTATTAAATATACAGGTAATTTAGACGACCCCGAACTTTATGCAGAATTAAATACAGAAGTCTTGGGCTTGCAAAAAATTAAATTAGGTAGAGTAGATGCTTTGTTAAGTTATAATAATAATACTGCATTCCCGCAAATATCTTTTTCAAATGTCAGTAATGAAGGAAACCTCCAAATTAAAGGAGAAATTCCTTTTCAAAATCCTCTCCAGACTTTTCGCGAAAAAGAACAAAGAGATAATTTATTGGAAAATGAAATTGACCTGAAAATCATATCACAAAATTTCCAAATAAATATTCTAGAGCAGATAATCCCTGTTATTACTCGGTTAAGAGGAAATATGAACGGAAATATTGACGTTAAAGGAAAAGTAAAAAGACCTTTGCTTTCAGGGAATATGAACGTGAAGAATGGGAAATTCAGATTGATAATGACCGGAATGAATTATAATTTTAAAGCTGATATTGCAACTCAGGACCAAAGATTGTTGTTCCCCGGTATTAAAATTTATGCTCCCTTTGAAGATGAAAATGCATTTGCCGTGACGGGATATATTGACTTTACTAATCTCGAAATGAATGAACTTGAACTTTCTATGAATGGAAATACAGATGGTGGCGGACTTGTATTAAGTGGAAATTCTGAAAGACTCGATATGACAGGTAATTTAATTATGACTAAAGGAAGAATTTATATTCCTCCTTTTAAGAAGCAAGCTTATAGTCTGTATGCCGATAATTTTATATATAAAATTTTGTTCGACTCTGCTAATTATAGTAATGATAGTATGAATTTGTATGTAGCAAAGTTAAAAGATAGTCTTAAGACAGCCGATAAAAAACGTCTTGACCCGTTTGATAATAATTTTCTAACACAGGTGAACGGGGTGAAAAAAGAATTAAGTAAAAAAAGCCCGTTTTATTATTCGGTTTCCATTAGTACGGAAAAGAAATTATATGTAAATCTTATAATAGATGAAAAAACAGGACAGGAATTTTTCGGTAATGTCGATGCAAATCTGACTTTTGATAACAAAAATAATGATTCTTTAAGTGTAAGAGGTAGAGTGAATTTAGAAGACAATTGTTTTTACAAATTTTATAAAAACTTCGAAGCAACAGGAAGTCTGGCATTTAACGGGAATATTATTAATCCGGAATTATCCATAGAAGGAAAATATAATGCTGTAACCTCAGACCCTTTGGATGATAAAAATGCAAGAACTGTTAATATTACTTTAAAGGTAACAGGGCAGACATTAAAACCAATATTGCGTTGGGAAGTGCTGGTTAATGGAAGCACCAGAGGCGGAGACCCGGACCAGGAAGCGGTGAGCTTTATTGTATTCGGGAAATTTACGGATGAACTGAATGCTGACCAAAGAATGAATCTGGTCTCAAACATAGGAGCAAACGTAGGTACTTCATTCGTATCGCAATATTTAACAAATATTATGCAGAGCTATCTGCCGTTCATAGTAAATACAGACATAAATTACAATAGTAATCAAAGCGGAAACGTTGCACAAAATACCGACATTCGCATTACTGCTGAACTCGGTGATGCTACTATTAGATTTGGAGGTCAAATCTTCAGAGATTTATCGAATACAAATATTGCAATTGAATATCCTTTGAATAAACTTTTGAAAATAAAAAGTCTTTCAAATAACTTAATTATACAATTCGAAAGAAATGTAGACCCGTTTTCTCAGAATAAAAACCTATCAGGAAGTGCACGAACTGGCGGTATGCTTTTTTATAAAATTAAATTTTAATCACACTTATTTTGCAAAATCAAATTTTAAAAGTTCTTAAAAAAAACAACGGAAAATCTCTGAAATTCAATTCCATTCTGAAAAGAATGGATATTGACCGAAGGCAAAGTGGAGAACTACGGCACCAGCTAAACGATTTGGTCAGGCAAAAAATAGTGATTAAATCGGGTAAGTGGTATTATATTAATAGCAGGAAAGTTGATGTTGAAAAGAAAAAAGGTAAAGAAATTTTGACTGTTACGGGTCGCTTCGAGAAAAATAAATATTTCGGATATGTAGTACCTGATTCGAAACTAATTAAAAATGATATTTATATATCAAAGAAAAATTATCTCGATGCTAAAGAAAGCGATAAAGTTGTATGCGAACTGATAAATTATGATCCCGAAGAAAATAAAAAAGAACCTGAAGGCAGAATTATTGAAGTTCTTGGTAAAGCGGGAAATGTCAATACGGAAATATTTGCAATTGCAAGAAAATATAACCTTGAAAAACATTTTCCCGAGGACGTTAATAATGAAGCAAATAACATTGCGAAGGGATGGGAAAATAAAATCGAAGTGGACGAGGTCAGCTTAACCGCAGATTCAAGAAAAGATATCCGTAGTAAAATATGTTTTACCATTGACCCTGAAGATGCTAAGGATTATGACGATGCAGTATCGATAGAAAAGACCGAAAGTGGGGGATATCTCCTTGGCGTGCATATTGCAGACGTTTCTTATTTTGTTAAAGAAAATTCTCCTCTCGATGTGGAAGCACTAAAGCGTGGAACAAGCGTTTACCTGCTGAATAATGTTATTCCTATGCTTCCCGAAGCCCTGTCGAATGATATGTGCTCGCTTAAACCGAATACTGACAGGTTTACTTTTTCTGTTGATATAGTATTAAATAAAAATTATTCCGTAAAAAGTTTTATAGTCTATAAATCAATTATAAATAGTAAAAGAAGATTTTCCTATGAAGAGGTTCAGAGTATTATTGATAATAAAAAAGGCGACTTTAAAAAAGAACTTGTGCTGATGGATAAAATTGCAAAATGTTTTTACAAGAAGCGTATGAAAGAGGGCGGTATTGATTTTGAATCACGTGAAGTGAAATTCGATTACGATGAAGAAGGAAAAATTACTGGAATAAAAGTAAAAGAAAGATTGGACTCGATGAAAATGATTGAAGAGTTTATGCTTCTTGCCAATAAATGTGTTACCGAATTTGTAACGGGATTATCAAAAAAGTTCAAAGAAGAATTGCCTTTCGTTTATCGTGTTCACGAAGAACCTGATGCAGAAAAACTTAATAACCTCTCTGAATTTGTTGAGCAGTTCGGGTATAGATTACATATAGACGATAAGGATTCCATTAAGGAACTTCTTGAATCCATAAAAGGAAAACCCGAAGAATATTTAATCAATGATTTGCTGATTCGCTCGATGGCAAAAGCCATTTATGATGAAAAAAATATCGGGCATTACGGCTTGGGTTTTGTTGATTATACTCACTTCACTTCCCCTATACGCCGCTATCCGGATTTAATAGTCCATAGGATTTTAAATGATTATCTGCAATTTGCCGGGCAAAAAAATGTAAACTTTAAGAAAATCAATTATTATAAAAAACGGCTTCCGGAAATCTGTAAGCAATCATCCGCTAATGAGCAAAATGCAGTTTATGCAGAGAGGGAAATCATTAAGTTAAAGCAAATCGAATTTTTAAGCAATCATCTCGGTGATGAATTCCTCGGAATAGTTTCGGGAATGGTGCATTATGGAATGTTCATTGAAATATTGGAGATGGCTGTCGAAGGGCTTGTCAGGTTCAGGGATATCGAAGGTGATTACTACGAATTCTTTGATAAAAAACATATGGCAATCGGTGCCAGACGGGGAAAAACTTATCGCATCGGACAAAAAGTCGTCGTCAAAATCCTCGCCACCGATACTGAAACGAAGAAGATAGATTTTCTTTTAGTGTAAATTCAAAATTCGTAAAATTTTAAAAATGAAAAATTATGAATAAAATAATTGTTATCATTTCGTTAACTTTTATAATTTTATTATTTTCACGTTCCTCCTATAGCCAGTGCTACACCGTCCTATCAGTCAAAGGCGAAATAGTCTCTGAAAAAACTGGGCAACCAATTAGAGAGATGGATGAAGTATGTGCAACCGATAAATTGATTTTCAGCAAATGATTCTAAAGCGGCTGTATTAAGTCCCGAGCAGGGCAGGTATGTTATCAAATTGGATAATAAAAAGAAAAATGCATTAACTGCTTTTGTCAGTTCTGTACTTTTCGCAGGGAAAGAGAGATTAAGCACGAAAATTATTGACTTCGATGAACTCGAATTGGAAAATGATAATTTTTATAAAAGTGAATTCGGAGACAGCTATTTTATTATAAGGGAAAGTAAAATTTTTGTTGACAGCAAATTTTTCCCGATGAATGAAAATAATTATTTTTATTTAAAATATATTTTCGATGGAAAAGAATTCGAAAGTAGATTGAAAAATAAAAACGATACATTAATCTTAAATAAAGATATTCTTACAAACGCAGATTTTTCAATTGAACCGGAAAAAATTGATACTGTTAGTTTGTATTACTTCGATAGAGAAAAAAGTAAGCAAATTAAGTTAACCTCTTTTAAACTTGCATTTGCGAATGAAGAAAAGCTATACACCGAATTATTCAATTATATATCAATCCTAAAAAAAGCTGATAAGGTAGATTACATAATATCGCAGGAAGTATTTTATTTCCTTAATGATGTTTACGGCAATGTTAATGGGAATGATGTCTCTCTCTGGCTCGAAGAAAAATTCGGGATAAAATAAGTTTGTATGATTTATAAGGCTTGTAAAGTATTAATATAAATTTACATAATTATTTACCGTTTATTATTCATTACTCATTAATCATTACTCATTATTAATTGCATTTGCGTTGACATTTTTGTCAAAATTTCATATTTTTAATGTTTAACGGAAAATTTTATGAGAACAGCTATAAGTAAATCGGTAAGAACTACAAAATACGCTACAAAATCGGATAATCCTGAAAAATGGTACTTAGTTGATGCCGAAGGAAAAACTTTAGGTCGTATGGCAAGTGAAATTGCTAAAAGAATAAGAGGTAAATGCAACCCGCAATATACACCAAACGCAGATTTAGGTGATTTTGTTGTGGTTATAAATGCCGAAAAAGTAAAAGTAACAGGTAAAAGAGCCGAATTAAAAGATTATAAAACTCATTCGAGATACCCGGGTGGTCAGAAGATTAAGCTTTATAGTGAAATGATAGTCGAAAAACCCGAAAGAGTTATTGAACTCGCAGTGAAAAGAATGCTTCCGAAAACAAAACTCGGAAAACATTTGATTCACAAGTTAAAAGTATACAGGGGAAATGAACATCCGCACAGTTCACAAAAACCTGTTGCTTTAAATATTTAGTTAATTCGATTTTAATAATTATATGACAGTAAAATCAACAATAAAAGTAGGAAGAAGAAAAACAGCAGTTGCTAGAGCTATATTGACTGATGGAACGGGAAAAGTTACTATAAACGGTAGGAATGCAGATGAATACGTTAAATCCCCTGCGTTATACCAGAGTATGTTACAACCGCTAAAAGTTACTGATACACTTGGAAATCTTGA
>JBAZEQ010000073.1:0-10231 GCA_041653855.1 Ignavibacteria bacterium
GGCCGTTGTATCTAAAAATGTCCTGTCATTGCTCAACAATGGAAGAGAAATTAATCAGAACACAGGTAAATCTCTTCTAGCGGTGGAAGATTCTAATGTTGTCAAGTCGAATGCGGCGGGAATACAGACTGAACTAGAGCTATCCAGAAAAATAGATATTGAAGCAGGTACTTAAACTAGTTCGTAATGTAGTTTAAGGCTCATAATCTTGTTTTGGAATTCACATCCCTTATAAGCAGATAGCTGAGAGACAAAATAGTCGCTTTCAAAACTATCAAGATCTCCTAACATTATTTCACCTGTTGAGCTTAATGGTATTTCAACTGAATACTCATCACTAAACTTGTCATATTGTATGTTTCGAACATTCGTAGTTGCTATATCACTTTCACTTCTAATAGGTGCTCTGAAATTTTCAGCAAATCCATATTTGATTTCAAAGTCGTCGTAGCATTTGAATTTCAACCATAAACATGGATTTACTATTTTTGTATATGTTTGTACCCCGTGACATCCTTCGCCTCTACATGGAAGTTGCATTGTGGTTCCATGTAGATATTTCTGGTATTTTAGATGCAACTTCAATTTGAACTTAATCCAACTTTCGTATGAACGATTCACCGGACTTGGTCCATATGGCGCTCTTATGGGGTAATTGATTGAGTCTATGCTGTCTAAGTATGTTGCTGAATCGACGGATTTATACGAAATACTGTTTACTTCCGTAGCCTTGCCTGCCAATCCGGTATACTTGATCAGCACTATATCTAATAGTTCGGTCACATTGGTATTTATTCCTACTTCTTTTGATGCTACAATCTAAGTATGGACACCAATGAAGAACCTTTAACTGAAGAAGCCTTCGCGGACGCTTCTAATAAAATCACAATCGCATTAGCTCAGTTGGGGGTAGACTTCACTGGAGTTCGAGATCGATTGGTTTCTGACATTCTTACAGCATGCGATGGCAGTACACCTGAAAGTGAATTACAAGAAAAATCAAATGAATTATATGATAAGATATTTCAGGAACAGGTTGATATATATTTGAGGGCATGTGAATACTTTGTTAGCGTTTTTATTGAGTACGCTAAGAAATATGACGTTGCTATTAAAGTAATTGACGTAGATACTATTTCTATGAGCGATAGTAATTCGCAAGAAGCTATTATAGAGTCAACCACTAGACTTATTACTAAATTAACAGATTACATGATTGGTCCGAAGGATGATTCTGAAGATGAAAATTCTCTAGAAGATAAAATGAACATTATCATTTCGATGTATCTTGACACCTCATTTATTTTAGGGTTGACAACAGCCAAGTCATTAAATTACTTTGTCAATAAGGCAGAGGGTGTAGAGATTGATGAGTTAGTCAAGGCGTTGGAGACTATTTTTCCAAGGATTTTCTGACACATCGCCGCACCCACACGGAGATGTTAATGTTCCAAACTGAATTTAGTGCGCTCAAGAGTTCACTAGAGAGAACGGTCGCTAAAAATCCAATTTTAATGAAAGAACAAGAGCATTTTGTTTTTTCGTGTATTTCAATTGCCAAGAATAGAATCTTCAGACTAATTTTGAAAGATGATAGATCTTACGCAACCTTCCTAGTAGAAATAGGTAAATTGGTTGAAAAAGGATGCGAACATGAAGCATTCATGCCGTGTAAATTTACTAATGAAACCGAATACGATTCAAATTTGGCTAAGTCAACTGAATTCGTTCGGAAGATTAATGAATATTCAAGATTAGAAGTTATAAGTAAACTACAGAAATACAATATATCATATGACATTTATCTAGCATGCTTAACAGAATATACAATTAATAACAGAAAAAATTCAATCGTTGATATTCTATTACGAGATTTGGATTTTTACGTAGAAAAGATATGCCTTTCTAATGTAAAAATAGTTTTAAGAATTCTATCATCCTACAGAAATACAGATTGCATGACAGTGAAGGATCTGTTCTCCGAGGGAGTAATAGGTCTTCGTAGGGCAATAGAACTCTATAATTGTGAACTAGGTATCAAATTCAGTACTTATGCTTCACAGTGGATCAAGGCTTCGATTAACAGGGCCATTGCAGATAAAGACTCACTAATCAGGATCCCTGTAAATGTCAGGGAACAATCAAAAGAAATCGATAGGATTAGAAGAGATCTAAAAGTATTGCTAGGGAGAGATGCGACCGAAGAGGAAATCATCGATAGGATGAAGAAAAAAATATCTTCACTGTCGAATATGGATATTAACTTCAACTATTATCAGATAGACGTTAATCCTCGTGAACAGAATCTAGACATTAACGGTAATTCTTCGGTGGATGCTTCATTTGAAGAAAATCTAATGGACGTAAATATCATAGACGAAACTGATTCTTTCACCATTCGCAAATTACGTGAAGTGATTAGGGATTATATATATTCAGTAGATAGCAATAAAGAAAGATATTATCTACAGTATCATTTCGGATTGAACGATAATAATTCAGTGAAGAGTAAAGAAGAAATAATGGATGCATTGGATATTCAACCATGTGAATACGACCGAATTAGAAAAAGAGCACTATCCAATATTAAGAAAGTGATGAGCAGGAATAAAACTGCATTAGACGCATATTCTATAGCGTCAGGATGGGATTCTCACTCTAATTTGGAGCATTAAGATGATAGAATTGTCTGGATATACTGGCAAAAGCGCAAGTAGCGTTAGAGATCGGCTATTAGCCTCACAAGAAATGAAGGCTACCAAACCAACAAATCACAAAAAATACTCGATCAAATATAGTGTTCAAACACTCGTAATGGGTAAAGGATTTTCGGTACTCGATGACGGTTTCATTCACCCTATTGTAATTGAAACTGAAGTTAACTCAGTTGATGAATTCGAGAATTTTCTAGTAGACACGACAACTAGCAAGCATAAAAATCCCCAGAAAATGAAAAATGGTAATAAACATACCATTTTTTCAAAAACTGATGAGGATTTAATGTATGTTGATATTTTAGAGATCAGCAAAACTTAATATGCGGCTCCTAATGGAGGAGCAGATTCATTTTTCAACATATTAAACCACAATTCGAACATTTCTTTACCATCATTCTTGATTTCCGTTGCATTAACTCTACCTCCTCCGGGTAGAGTTCTGTCGTATTTTCCTAGAGATCTTCCCCAAATCTGCATCAACAAACCAGCCGCTATCTTTACAAAAAATGGATGTCCGTATATAGTACCTAATTCAGCCCTCTTATATGCCCTACCTACAATAGTTCTTGGGAATCCAGTGTCTCTTGGAGGTGGATATATGTGAAGTTCTTTTTCGCCTTTTTCATTGACTATTAGTTTTGGATAGAATTGCTCTCCAACAGCTTTATTCACTTCTGATAGAAATAGTCTAGATGATGTGTATGAAACAATATCCCATTCGTTGAAGTTTGCATTCAACGATATTAGAGTTTCCATCGAGCTAGTATCCACCATCATGAACGGCGATTGTAGAATACCTCCCCTAGATGGCCATAGTTCAATAACACTTTCTACATTATGTGGCATTTTATAAATTGACTGGTGTGGAATTGCAGGTATCATAATCCAAGTCTGATATACTGATTCATTTGTGTTATATCTAAAAAACAAATCCATCGTTTCGTTAATTGCTTTATCTAAGTGGTTCATTGGGCTTATTGCATCTGGAATTAGCTTTAGATTAATGTCAACCATTGGAGCACCAAGTTCCAACAGTATTAGTTCTTTTACTTGATCTCTTGTTATAAACATGCTAATATTTAGCTTCTTCCAATAAATAAACCTAGAGGTAAATAATGAAAACGTATGAACTTGCTGATATGATCCCTGTAGCTATCATGGAATCAAGTATGCCTAAGGTAAAACTCGGATATGGATCATATCTAACCGAGTGTATATCTAGAAGGACATTCTTAGAAGCCTCTACTGAAGCAGGTAACACCCTAAACAGAATTGCAGATAAAACTCTCGCGGAATTAAGCAGAAAGGGATCTGTAGATCCTGAGGCTTTCAGTGCTCTACTAATATTTTCTGATAAGGTTACAAAGATATTAGAGCAGTTAACCAGACAATATCATGATGAGACAGATCCAGAAGCCAAGAAAAAACTAGCCTCTTTGATTCTCTCCCATAAGTTCCTTTCGAATCCAGCACAGGATGGGATATTAAAGAAGGCTCTTGCGGAAGCTAAGCGTTCATCAGGAAATAGACTTGCTATGTTCATTAGTATTATTGTCAGGCAGATTGTTGACAAGAAGAGTGGGCATCCTATTGAGGATTTCAAGAAAGAAATAACCCATCTAAAAGAAGCAATTGAAAAGTTCTATTACGGTGAATTTCCTTTTCAGGCTACAATTAGAGCTTATAAGGAGCACCTACTAGGACCTAATAGTATTATCGACATAATGGATAAGATTGCAGATAATCTAGTGAATTCTGGACCTGAGATTGGTAATATAAGCACTCAAATCATTAAACACGGTAAGGAAGTTAAGGGCTTTAAGGATAATGTGCCTGCAGGTGCAGATCAGAGATTTACTAATCATCAAATGAGTCATTTTCATGAATCTCAGTCGATATTCATGGAAGCGTTTGCTGAGTCGCTAGAATATTT
The DNA here is from genome assembly GCA_041653855.1 of Ignavibacteria bacterium. Lineage (GTDB taxonomy): Bacteria > Bacteroidota > Ignavibacteria > Tepidaquicellales > Tepidaquicellaceae > FEN-1279. The sequence continues at coordinate 4,651 of JBAZEQ010000073.1, forward strand.
CTCTCGTAAAAACCTATAATATCGAATCTATTCAAATAATTGCCGATATTTGATTTGAAATCTCCCAGCAATGGGAGATTTTTTTGTATCGTTTCACTATATGCAATTTCTCGATCTGCGATGGTATACCCTATTAAGTAAAAAAGTTCTCTGATTGTAGTAATAGAATCGATTCTCAAATAAGATCCTCCAAATATTTCCTCAGAATTCCTATCACAGAAACCTATATAAAAAGACTCATAGTGATCGTCTTCAAGGAGTTCTAACAAGATTCGACCAGTCTTGACAACTGTACTATCCTCAACCTTGCATCCGAGATGAACATTGAGCATATGGACCTCCTCATGTGTTTAAGATACTATGAACACTCAAAAAAGTAAACAAAAAAGGGCCTGCATTTCTGCAGACCCCTAGGCTCAGATCAACCTTCAGCTAGGATTAGTAGCTGGTGGTGATATTTGCGAACACGTTTCCGAAGTAGCCATTCAATCCAGTGAAACGAATTTCACGATAGAACAAGCCAGATCCGAAGAGGTTGTCGAGGATTGCGTAACGGGTCTTGAGGATGATCCTTGGAGATGCATCTTCAGAACCGACGGTCTTCTGAACCATGAGAGGAATATATGGGAGATACACGATACCAGCGTGTCCGGGCTTCTGTCCCTTGTAACCAACGAGCGCGTAGCTGTTGTTTGCGAAGGTATCAACGTAAACGTCGATTCTGGAGCCGTGGATAGTACCGATCTTAACACCCATGACAGTACCGTCAACATCTGCAGTGTTTGCAGTGAAGATACCAGTGTTCAAGCTCTGGAGTGCAGTTGCAACGTCCTGTGAGACGATTGCAAAGTTACCGGGGCCGAGACGAGTGGTACGGCGTAGGAAGTTAGCTGCTGCGATGATTGCGTTCACGACGTTAGCAAACTTCTCCTGCGACCAGCGACCGTCACCTGCAATGATGTTACCCGAGGAGGTGGTAACGCCGGGAGTAACGTCGATCACGAAAGGAGCGGCTCCGCCAAGAGCGGTGTTGATTGCTGCAGAACGCATACGGATTAGGAGTTCCCTGTCGAGTTCCTGCTGAAGCTCGTACTGGAGTCCTTCCATCATGAGGGTTTCAACGTCCTGACCGTGAACTGCGGCCAAGTCCTGCTGAAGCTCGATGGTGTAAGCGGTCTTGATTGCACGGGTTCCAGCCTTAATAGCCTTGGACTCGACAACCAACTTACCGCGAGCAATCTGCTCTCCGTCAGGAGCGTTTGCGGTGCCAAGATTCTGAAGGGTAGTCTGTCCCGGAACCTCAGAATAGTTGGAAAGCAATTCACCCTGTTGAGTGGTAAATGCGCTAGGAGCGGCAGAAGTTCCGCGACCAGTGAACTGAGGGAAAACGGTGTTGTAACCCATTTCGTTTCCGATGAAGTTTCCGTTTCCATCATATAGTGCATTACCGTCGTCATATGCAAATCTCATTGCGTATGCCAATCCAGTAGGACCAGTTAGAGGCTGAACCTGAGTTACATTCATTGCAAGTAGCTCAGGCAACATCCTTCGAACAATAGGCATTGCATACTGTTGGAACATTGCCATATCGCTAGTTACGTTCTGCGATTCAGGAAGGAATCCCTTATTCAGCTTATACTGGTTTTCAAGACAGACGGACATAACTGCAGCCTGTGCAGTTCCTTCAATCTTTCGGCCAACCTGAGTTGACTCGATGACTGGTGCCCATTTCTTCATGAGCGAGCCATGCTTAGAGTAAAGAGTTGTAGACATTCTATTTTTACCTCTTGGTAGTTAATAAGGAATTATTCGTTCCTTGTTTAATATTTAGCCACTTCTAATGTCTAACAAAAAAACATGCCAAAATATGTAGAAGAAATGAAAAAGGCCATCTTCTGATGGCCTTTCTCTATTAAATTTCCAAGTTTCTATTATAGGTGACCGAAATCTCTCATAAATTCGTCTGCTGGTCCCAATTCTTGATTATCATCAGGTAACACTACCTCAGAAGCCTCATTTACTATTCTTTTCTTTAATCCTGGTATACTGATCTTTTTCTTAGGTCTAAATTCACCTTTGTTAGAAGTAGTACCCTCAAGTATTGCGTCTACTTCATCAATATCAGAGTCAATTGATTCAAACTGAATCTTTTTCTGACTTGGCTTTCTTGTATTCACAAATTGAGTTAATTGCTTAACTAGTTCCTCGTCAGGCATTTCTGATTCGCCTTGAAATTTAGTAATAGCTTCTCTGATAATATCCTTATTCAGTCCAGCTAGATGATTCGAAATCATCTCATGTAGCTTCACGCGCATCTTAAGCTCCTTGATTTTTTGAGATTGATTGTTAATTACTTCAGTCTGTTCAGTAATTATTCCAACTACTTCATTAGGTAATTCTGCAACTTCATTCTTTCCCGCATTTAGAATTCCACTCTCTTTTAGAACTCTAACCATAGATTCGACAACTGGTCGATATACTTCTACCTGTGCTTTTAGTTCAGGTGATTCAAATGAATTTTTCATAATAGATTCAGCGATAAACGATTGCAATCTACGGTCGAGATCCGATTTGAGTCCTTCAAACTTTTCCCTATACTGTGCCTCTAGGCTAGTTTTATCTGCTTGATTTCCCATTAGCCCTTCAATGCCTCCAGCAACTTATTGATTGAGTGATATGATGTCTCCATTGTGACGTTATGTCTCTTAGTATTGTAATCAACTTCTTGCTTAAATTCCCTAACAGCTTTTTCAACTGCCTCTGTTAAGAGCGGTATCTCATGGGCATTAACTGCCTCAGTGATAGCGTGAAGCATTGCAGACTTGCCGTAAGAAGGTCGTCCTACAATATCAACGGTAATTAATTCATAATCGTCTGCAACATATAGTTTTCCATTCATCTTATAAATGGAACCTAGACCTCTTAATGAGTTTCCAACTGGAATACCATTCTTCACCAATGCTGCAATAATAGCTCCGCATGGCAGATCAGTAATAACACGAGACTTAATCTTCAATTCATCTCCTACCATATATAATTTTTCAATTAGATGGCAGGCTTTTTCTAGATTGATTTCAGTGACAGGAAGTAAGATGTGTTCGCCTTCAGAGGTGACGGCTGGGTGATTTAATTCACCGAGTGAATTGAATGTTTCTATATAATTTTTAGTGTATTTCTTTGCTTGATTATCCATATGTGAACTAGTGTATATTCTACCGTTAATACCCTCAACTTCACATAGAATTGCAGTTCCTTCTAATTTAAGTCTTTTTTCGTGACCTCCAAATACATTTTCATATATTGGCTGTAACTTATTCTCACTTTGATAGTCAGCTATTGTAGACCCCTTATGGCCAACAATATCTCGCCCTTCAAGTATTAAATTAGGCATTTAGTTCTTCCTTTATTCTATTGGAATATGTTCTAACTAATTTCTTTTCTGTTACTTCAACAGATTCTTGAAGATATTTACTAAATGTCACAAAGTCTCGATTGAGTAGAGATTCTACTAATTTATTCGAGCTAGATGAATTGCTAGAAACTTCCATGATTATTATTTAGTTTTATGTTGAATATAATTAAATTATCCAATGTTCTCGGCTGTAGCTGGAGCCTCGCCCTCTTCAGGGATTGGGGCATTTTCTGCAGGTATCTCTTCAGTACCTCCGGGTGCAGGTTCAGGTGCTCCGCCCATTCCATTTACTGCAGATCCGAAATCACCGAACTGTCCACCTCCGCCGCCACCTGTCATATCAGATGGATTGGATAGTTCCATATTCTCTTGATCAATTTGCTTCTTCTTTGCAATATTTCTAGCAGTTGCCAATCTTTCACGTTGAATCAATATCATATTTTCTGCGAATTCTTCATCCGAAAGATTGAAATATTTCTTCAACACGAATTCCTTAGCGAATATCGAATTAGGACCTTCGGTGCCATCATCGATATACTTAGAAGCCTTTTCAAGAATATCGAATCTAGTATTTGTTACTTCAGCTTCTTTATATAGCTTAAATAGATTAGATTGAGTAAATTTACAAGTGAAATATTTCTCATTCTTTATATCGGCTTCATACTTATCCATTGTTTCTAGATACATTATGAATAATGGAATTGCAACCTGAGTTGAGAATGATCTCTGAAGTCGCTCGATGAATCGAGTTAATACTATTTCATCTCGGGTGATTTCTCCGGGCTTACCTACAGTAGCCTGTGCCTGTTGCTGCCCTGCCATCGTCACACTGCGAGATGCAGGGAACAATAGCGCCTGATACAACAACTGCTTAAAGTAATTCAAGTCGGTGATTTCACCTAAATTTGCGCCCGCTGCGATGGTATCAATCTTTGCAGCTTGAGAACCTTCAGGCAATGCGAAGTAATAATCCTCCATCATCGCAGTGATCTTTTCTAGACCTACAATGGTACCATCTTCGGTATTGTAGTATAAGCGACGATTTAGATTTTCTGACTGTCTCCTCAAATGCTCTTCGGCCTTAATTGGGGGCATATTCCCCGTAGGTATGTAGAAGGCTCTCTTTTCATGACCTCTTAGAATACGATAACGAACAATTGAATCTTCGATATTCTTGAGTTGATTAGCAACTTTTCTAGCATTTTCGAGGAAGGACTGTCTATCGTTAATTCCACCGAATCCACGCTCTTTATAGTCCCACCATAGAATTTGATTTGGATGGTAGTCTACATAATCTTTCGTTAAATCACCGCCCATTGTATAATAGGTCATATTCTGGCGATTGGTATCATATGCTGTCTTATCGATTATCTGGCGATAACCAACGACGACTCCATCTTCCACAACAACGATCATGTTATATGAAGGCAATAGACGAATACCTGTGATTTGATTCATTGACTCAGAATAACCAACTTCAAAGAATAAACCACCTTCGATCAGAAATTTCTTAAACCAATCCCATGCATTGTCGTCAAAATCCATTACAGTCTGCAACATTTCATTGAAATCTTGCTGTAACTGTACCTTAGTTGCATTTCCTATTGAGACATTTGGAAAATTCTCGAATATCTTAAGAGTCGAGATCTGACCCGATTCGCTAGTTACAATTGCTTCATTACATATTGTTTCTAGGACATACCTGACTTCAGGTCGCTTAGCCAATCTAACATAATTAGAATACCTAATCCTTAACTGATCAGCCCATTGACTGCCTAGTTTATCTGCTAAATCCTTACGCCTATCAAGAGGGTCCTTATTGCCATAATTATATAAGACTACTCCTGCTTGAGTACCTAGAACATCATTAATCGAGTCTTCAGACTGTCCAATTTGATTTTTTCTAGCATTAGATCGACGCTCATTTTCAGCCGCTCTGAAGTCGTCAAAGTTAGAATAAACAGGATTATGAGTGACATCGGTAACTCGGTTACTTCCCCTAAGCCCCTGAGTTGGTCGTCTAATTGCCATTAGCTTGAATCCCTTTTAGTTTATTTTAGCAGCTTCTTGAGTTCAGAAAATACTGCATCATTTTTATTTGCGAGTAATGCAAAGACCACCGAGCTAATAGGTTTATTTCTCTTCTCAAGAGAACCAGTTTCAGGATTA
>JBAZEQ010000074.1:0-10170 GCA_041653855.1 Ignavibacteria bacterium
GTACTGCTCTAGTAACTGTCCGTTTAAAGTTCGAAGATATAAGTATTATAATTTCAGAGACCACTTTGCCGGTGCGTATCAATTGCAGCAGCCATGGAGTTTGCTTTACAATCCTGAAGTTACGGTACGCTCGAGAGGAGTTATGGAAAAATGCACTTTCTGTATTCAAAGGATTATGGACGAAAGGCAGAAAGCGACTCAAGAAGTCAGAGACATTGACGGTGATAAAGTAATAACAGCATGTCAGGAAGCGTGTCCTTCAAATGCAATTGTCTTTGGAGACTTAAACAAGAAAGATTCCGAAATTGTAAAACACAGGGAACACGAATTAGGGTATCACGTTCTGGAAGAAATAAACGTAAGACCAAATGTTACTTATATTGCTAAACTTAGAAACATAAAAGCGGAGAAAGAATAGTGACGGCAATCGATTACACACAAGAAGTTCCGGTTGTAGAAGGAAGACCAACTGCAGGGCAGATAGAGGAAGTCGTTTTGATTCCGATGAATACCAAGCCGGGAAAGGTATGGAAGGTGTTAATTACGATTACATCTTTAATGCTCTTAACGGGTACTGTAGCACTCGGATATACATTTTATTATGGGATAGGAATGTGGGGAAATAATAACCCTGTAGGATGGGGGTTCGATATAGTGAATTTTGTTTTTTGGGTTGGCATTGGACACGCAGGAACGTTGATTTCGGCAATTCTTTTTCTTCTACGTCAGAGATGGCGTACGGGTATTGCAAGGTTTGCAGAGGCAATGACAATTTTTGCGGTAATGTGTGCGGGGATATTTCCTGCATTGCATACGGGGAGGTTTTGGTTAGACGGATATTTATTCCCATATCCAAACCAGAATCATTTATGGGTAAATTTTACTTCACCATTACTCTGGGATGTTTTTGCAGTATCAACATATTTTACGGTTTCACTGATTTTTTGGTATGTAGGGCTTATGCCTGACTTTGCAACGTTAAGGGACAGAACAGAAAACAAATTAAGAAAAACCATTTATACAATTTTTTCACTTGGCTGGAGACATTCGACAAGGCACTGGCAGCATTATGAAAAAATTTATGTAATACTTGCAGGATTTGCAACGCCTCTTGTACTTTCTGTACATACGATTGTGAGCTTTGATTTTGCTGTGTCGGTGATACCCGGCTGGCATACAACAATTTTTCCTCCGTACTTCGTTGCGGGTGCTGTGTTTTCAGGATTTGCTATGGTGCAAAATGTTCTGATATTTGTAAGACAGGCGTTTAATTTAAAACATATTATTACTCTGAATCATTTGGAAAAGATGAACCAGGTTATGATTGTTGTTGGTATGATAGTCGGGTATGCGTATTCAATGGAATTTTTTATGGCGTGGTACAGTGGAAACGATTTTGAGATGTTCACATTTATTAACAGGGCTTTGGGTCCGTATGCGTGGGCTTACTGGATTATGATAACCTGCAATGTACTTTCACCTCAATTTTTCTGGTTTAAAAAACTTCGGCGTTCTATACCGTTTATGTTTATTATAGGTGTGTTTGTGAATATCGGGATGTGGTTCGAGAGATTTGTAATCATAGTTACATCGCTTTCGAGGGATTTCTTGCCTGCGAGCTGGGGAATGTATACGCCCACTATTCACGATTTTGGGATATTGGTTTTTTCATTTGGTTTATTTTTCACTTTGATATTATTATTTGTGAAATCATTACCTGTGGTTTCTATTGCAGAAGTTAAAGCTGTGGTTGATGGCGCTCAACCTTTGCACAAAGGAGGACATTGATGGAAGAGAAAAAAATATTTTCGATAGCGGCATTATTTGATACGCCTGATGATATTACCCGTGCAGTAAAAGAAACAACGGCGACCGGTTATACAAAATATGACGTTAATACTCCATATCCTGTTCACGGAATGGAAAAAGCAATGAAGTTAAAACCGTCTTTACTCGGCTTTATTACTTTCGTAATAGGTGTTGGCGGAGCAACGTTTGCAATATTATTTATGTCGTGGGTAACGATTGTAGATTATCCCCTTGTGATTGGCGGAAAACCATTTTTTTCCTGGCCGGCATTCGTTCCGATTACTTTTGAGGTAACGGTTCTTTCTGCATCAGTGGGTACTGTCGTTGCTATGATAGCATTGTTTTTTAAATTTCCGCATAACAGTCACCCTCTGCACGATACAAATTATATGAGAAAAGTTTCGTCAGATAAATTCGGGATAAATATAGTTGCAATTGACCCGATTTTTAACGAAGACAAGATAAAGGAATTTTTTAAAAAAATTGGCGGAAAAGAAATCGAAACGATTTACGAAGAGCCGTTTCCGAAAGAGATTAAAATGTTCGATAAAAGGTTTATCGGAGCATTGATTTTGGTTATGTTGATAACTTCGGGAGTGTCGTATCTTGTGCTGAATAAATTATTATATATACAGCCTTATTCATGGATGTCCGAGCAGGACAAAGGGTTACCACAAACAAAAAGCGAAGTTTTTTCTGATGGTTTTACAATGAGGCAACCCGTGGAAGGTACGATTGCGAGAGATTTTATTCCTTATGAATACAAGGGGATGAAAGATTCGGCAGTGATTAATTTATCAAACCCTTTACCTTACTCCAAACAAGTTTTAGCAATTGGTAAGTCGAGATTCGATACATATTGCAGTCCGTGCCACGGATATTTTGGAAAAGGAGATACGCGTCTACGCGACCAGTTCCCGAAACCCCCGACACTTCACAGCGATAAAGTCCGTAACTGGGCGGACGGAAATATTTATCACGTAATTACGAATGGTCAGAATATAATGCCATCATACGAAAAACAAATATCGCGTGATGACAGGTGGGCAATTGTGCATTATATAAGAGTTTTACAGAGGTCGCAGAATGCAAAAGATAGTGATTTTGAAGACAGTAAAAAATAAAAAGAAAATTTTAGTAATCATATAATAATGGATTATCAGAAAAAAGAATTACCGAAAAAGTTCAGTACGATAGGGTGGATACTTGTTTTACTTGGGGTATTACTGGTAGTGATTTCATATCTCGTAAATCCGATGAGAGCCTCGTTCAACAATGTAATCGCTTTAATGTTTATGGCGGGTATTTCGGTTGGTGCTTTGGTTTTGGTTGCACTCGAACATTTATCCGGGGCGGTATGGAGTACCCCAATGAGAAGAGTGAGCGAATTTCTTGCGGCTTCGATTCCGTTTGTTGCGGTGCTTGGAATTCCTTTACTTTTTAATCTTCACGGGCTCTTTCACTGGACGCATACGGATGTCGTGAAAAGTGATGCAATACTTCAAGGGAAATCTCCTTATTTGAATACAGAATTTTTAATTATAAGGTACGTTGTAATATTTGCGATTTTAATTCTTTTTTATTTTATATTCACGCGTAATTCCAGAAAACAGGATATTACGAAAGACCAAAATTTGACAAAAAGGAATGTAAAAATTTCCGCAGCGTTTATGCCTATTGCGGCAATTGGAATTTCTTTTCTTGCAATCGATTGGATGATGAGTTTGGAGCCGCACTGGTATTCAACTATTTTCGGAATATATTATATTACAGCTACTTTGCTTGCAGGGCTTGCCGCTACAACCTATGCTGTTGTAAGCTTGAACGAAAAAGGGTATTTGCACTCTTCGATAGGTGCTGACCATTATTACTCATTCGGAGCGTTACTTTTTGGGATAACGAATTTCTGGGCATACATTGCATTCAGCCAATTTTTATTGATATGGTATGCGAACATTCCCGAAGAAACAATATGGTTTATGATGAGGTGGAGCGGTGGCTGGAAATACATTACTATCGCAATGATAGTTATTCGTTTTGCAATTCCTTATTTCGGATTGCTCACTGCCCAATCAAAAACAGACCCGAAGAGATTAAAGATTGTTGCTGTTATAATTTTACTGGCGCATTTATTCGATATGTACTGGCTTGTGATGCCTACCTACGATGACACGGCGGTGTTTAGCTTTTACGAAATCGGATTCCCGGTTTTAATAATTGGAATATTAATTCTTGTGTTTTCGTTTCAGGCAAAAAGACACAATATGATACCGATAGGTGACCCAAAATTGCAGAGGGGGTTAGATTTTCATTTATGATAAATAAAAATTTTTCAATAAAAAAATGATTGGCGAAAAAGACGACATAAATCTTGAAGTAGTAGAAAAGAAAAAAGTCATTCTTGGTTTTTACGGAATGTTTTATGTTATTATACTGGGGTTGATTGTGGCTCTTGGATGGTTTTATTTAAATAACATCGAAGCGTTTACACGAGAAAAAATAACACCACTGGCAAAATTGAAAGACACGACAAAAACCGTTGAAGATATTACGATGGTTAAAGGTTCTGTATCTGCACCGGTTGATATTTTTAAAGAGAGTGTAACCGGAACCGATAAAATTGCAAAAGGAAAAACATTATTTGAGTCGAACTGTTCAAGCTGTCACGGAACGGAAGGAAAAGGTGACGGTATTGCAGGGAAGACTTTAAATCCTCCGCCAAGGAATTTTCACGAACTAACCGGATGGACAAACGGACCCGCATTTTCAAAAATATTTAAAACCTTGCAGGAAGGAATTCTTACAAGGGGTATGGCTTCATACAGCAGTATTCCGGTTGAAGACAGGATTTCAATTATTCATTATATAAGAACTTTCAGAAGTGATTTTCCGGCAATCGAGCAGAACGAACTTAAAGAGCTCGATAAAACATACAGTTTATCATCGGGAGTAAAACAGTCTTCGCAGATTCCGGTGAGTTTGGCAGAAGAAAAAATATTAAAAGAAGATTCGATTCTTTCGGATAAAGTTATCATTATAGTTAATAAAATTAATTTGGATAACACAAGTAAAGGTGCAGAGCAATTTAAAAATATAAGTAGCGATATAAACCGCTCTGTATTTGCTTTCGCATCATCTAAAACGTGGAATGAAAATGAAGCACAGTTTGTTAAATTTGTTACAACAGACCCAAAGAGTAAAGGATTTAAATCATCCATAATATCGCTTAGTTCTGAAGATTGGAGTATGTTATTTAGTTACGTTAAATCGTTATTTTTAAATTTATAAAATGAAAAAAATAATTTTTATATTAATATTAGTTTTATTGCCAATAGTAATTAGAGCTGGCGAGGAGAATAAATCGCCTGTAGGCATAGATGAAAAGCTCGGGCAGTATGTTCCCGGCGATATCACTCTATTTGATGAAACGGGAAAGCCCATAAAATTTTCAGAAGCAACGAACGGAAAGCCGGTGATACTTACTTTAGTATATTATAGATGTCCGGGTATTTGCAGTCCGCTATTAACCGAGCTTACGCATATAGTTGATAAACTCGATTTAATTATCGGTAAAGATTACAATATTGTTACAGTTAGCTTTAACACTGCGGAAGATTATATAATGGCGGCGGAGAAGAAGAAAAATTATTATGGACTGATTAAAATAAAAAAGCCGGGTGAAAATGACTGGAGATTTTTAACTGCTGACAGTATAAACGTAGCAAGGATAACAGATGCAGTCGGGTTCAGATATATAAAGCAGGGTAATGATTTTGTACACGCGGGAGCATTGACGATGTTAAGTCCCGACCTGAAAATAACGAGGTATCTTTACGGTTCAGAATTTTTGACGTTCGATGTTAAGATGGGTTTGATAGAAGCCGCGGAAGGAAAAATCGGTTCGCCGATTTCAAAAATTACGAAACTGTGTTTTAGTTATGATGCCGAAGGGAAAAAATATGTTTTAAACCTTACAAGAATAGTAGGAAGTGGGATACTTTTTGTGCTGGTTGTGTTTGCTGTGATATTAGTTGCTACCAAGAAAAAGAAAAAGTCTACTCCAAATAACAAAGAAGTTTAAAATGAATTATAAAAAATAATGAGCGAAGTATCATATTTAAAGTACGAAGGAAAGTATAAGGGCTTGGCAGGGTGGTTGTTATCAACAGACCACAAAAGAATTGGTGTTATGTATCTTGTTGTTATGAGTATCTTCTTTTTAACGGCAGTCGTATTTGGTTTTTTGATGAAGCTTGAAATGTTATCGCCGGGTAAAACTATTATGGGTCCTCAGGTTTACAATTCTCTTTTTACTCTGCACGGAGTAATAATGATTTTTCTTTTTATCATTCCGGGTTTACCGGCTGTGTTTGGGAATTTCTTTCTTCCGATTATGCTTGGTGCAAAAGATGTTGCGTTTCCAAAATTAAATTTATTGTCGTGGTATTTTTATATTGTTGGTGCTTTGCTGGTTTTAGCTTCGCTTTTATTTGGCGGAGGACCTATAGATACGGGCTGGACTTTTTATGTTCCGTATAGTATAAGGACAAACACAAATGTATCTTTTGCCGTATTCGCGGCTTTTATACTTGGATTTTCATCTATACTTACGGGATTAAATTTTATTACTACTATACACAGAATGAGAGCGCCGGGTATGACGTGGTTTAAAATGCCTCTCTTTGCGTGGGGTTTATATTCGACATCGTGGATTCAACTGCTTGCTACGCCGATACTTGGAATAACATTACTTTTAATTATTCTTGAAAGAGCTTTTGGGGTAGGAATTTTTGACCCGGCATTAGGTGGTGACCCCTTGCTATACCAACATATGTTCTGGATATATTCTCACCCTGCGGTTTATATAATGATTCTTCCTGCTATGGGACTTGTGTCTGAAATTATACCAACATTTTCAAAGAAAAATATTTTTGGTTACGGTCCGATAGCAATGTCGAGTCTGGCAATTGCGTTTGTAGGCTACCTTGTTTGGGGACATCATATGTTTTCAAGTGGTATAAGCGATACATCGAGAGCGATATTTTCTTTGCTTACTTTTTTAGTTGCGATTCCAAGCGGTGTAAAAGTATTTAACTGGGTTGCAACATTGTATAAAGGCTCGATTGATTTAAAATCCCCGCTTTTGTTTGTGCTTATTTTTATAATAGTATTTTCCATAGGTGGATTGACGGGATTAATTCTTGGTTCGCTGAATACGGATATTCACTTAACGGATACTTATTTTGTTGTGGCTCACTTCCATTATGTAATGTTTGGCGGAATGGGAACGCTCTTTTTTGCGGCGTTGCATTACTGGTTTCCAAAGATGTTCGGGAAGATGTATAATGAAAAAATAGCAATGATAGGGGCGTGGATTTTTGCAATAGGGTTTAACATACTTTATTTTCCGATGTTTATTCTTGGTTATCTTGGTATGCCGAGAAGATATTACGACTATCTTCCCGAGTTTAGAAACTGGCATTTGGTTTCTACGATTGGTTCGTGGATTATGATTACGGGAATAATTATAATAGTGGTTAATTTATTAAAAGGGCTTTTTAAAAAAGAAATGATAACGGATATTAATCCGTGGGGTGGGACTACGCTTGAATGGACAGTTCCAACACCTCCCCCGATTGAGAATTTTGATGAGATTCCGGTGATAACAAGGGGACCATACGAGAGAGATATTCACAATGAGTAATAAAGAGATATTAAATTGGAATTTTAATTTTAGATTATAATATTAATATGGATAACGAAGCAGTAATGGAAAGTAAACATACGGGGCATACTCACAGGGATGATGTAGGGTCTAAGATGGGTATGTGGCTGTTTCTTTTTACGGAGCTGATACTCTTTGGGGGGATGTTTATTTTGTATGCAAGTTACAGGTTTATGTATTCAGATGATTTCAGAGCAGCAGCAATGAGGCTCGATACTATTGTTGGAACGGTTAATACGATTTTGCTTTTAACAAGTAGCTTAACTGCTGTGTTATCGCTTGCGGCAATACAGAAGAAGCAGAAATTATTTAGTATGTATTTACTTGGATTTACGATTGTATGCGGTGGTGCGTTTTTAATAAATAAATATTTTGAATGGAGCACGAAAATTCATCACGGCTTCTATCCGCAAGGTCCCGAAATGGCGAACCTGCCGGATGGTGAAGTTGTATTCTACGGTTTGTATTATGTAATGACGGGTTTGCATGCACTGCACGTGATAGTTGGTATGGTATTTCTTGCCGTTATGTTCGTTTTTGTTTACAAAGAAAAAGTTACTTTTGATAATAGTCAAAAACTTGAGAATGCAGGATTGTACTGGCATTTGGTGGATATAATCTGGATATTTTTGTTTCCGTTGTTTTATCTTATACATTAATAAACTTTATGGAAAATACACACTCGACAAATTACGGTACTTATATATTAATCTGGCTTGGATTAGTTGCTCTCACTACGTTAACGGTAGCAATTGCAGGACTAAATCTTGCGAGCCTGACTGTTGTTGTGGCTCTTGCGATTGCAACGACAAAATCCCTGCTTGTTGCAAATTATTTTATGCACGTGAAAAGTGATTCGAGAGTATTTAAGGTTTTTATTATTGTATGTATTACAATTTTTTTAACAATGATAATTTTGACTTTTGTCGATTTAATTTATAGGGGTCCGGTAAAATGAGACCAAATATAACAGAACAGGTAGACACAACTTTTTTTATTATAGCGGGGATATCGTTGTTTTTATTAATACTGATTGCGGTAAGTATGATTTATTTTGTCGTAAAGTATAATAAAAGAAAGAATCCAAATCCCTCGAATATAACGGGGAATACGAAATTAGAAATATTGTGGACGGTAATTCCGACATTGCTGGCGCTCGGGATGTTTTTTTCGGGTTATGTAGGATTTAAGAATATGAGAAATGTTCCCGAAGATGCTTTTACCATAAAGGTAATCGGAAGAATGTGGGTATGGGATTTTGAATACGACAACGGGAAAAAAGCTGATACACTTTATGTCCCGCTTTCACGTTCGATTAAAATGGAAATAACTTCCAATGATGTGAATCATAGTTTTTTTATTCCCTCTTTCCGCGTGAAGGAAGATGCGATTCCGGGGAGAAAAAATTATTTATGGTTTCAGCCGACGGCAATTGGTTCATATAATATAGAGTGTGCGGAATATTGCGGACTTAATCACTCTGCAATGTATTCCAAAGTTGTAGTTATGCCCGATAAGGATTTTGAAATATGGTACAATACACCGAACGTCGTGGATTCATTGAGTATAGAAAAAAAGGATTCAACGGTTATAAATAAATAATAATGAAGTTATCAAACGATAATATTACGACTGTAACACCTCTACAAATTTTTACGGTTTATGTAACAGGTAAACTATCTTTACTTGCGGAGATAGTAAAGATACGTATCACAATTCTTGTTTCTTTAACCACTGCATTGGGTTATTTTATCGGTGTAAATAAATTAACATTTGATTTTATCTATCCCGTTATTGGAATATATATGCTTGCCTGCGGCTCGGCAGCTCTGAATCAATACCAGGAAAGGAACACGGATGTTTTAATGGATAGAACTAAAAACAGACCTATACCATCCGGAAAAATAAAGAGTGTTAATGTATTAATGATTTCTTTGGTACTGCTTTTAATAGGCTCGGGGGTTCTTATAATTAAAACAAATGTTACAACTTTGTTAATCGGATTACTTGCGTTTTACTGGTACAACGGAGTATATACTCCTCTTAAGAAAAAAACAGCACTGGCAATAATTCCCGGTTCGCTTGTGGGTGCTTTGCCTCCGCTTGCGGGATGGGCGGCTACAGGTGGAAATATTTTCGATTTAAGAATTTTATATATAGCTTTGTATTTTTTTATATGGCAGATTCCGCATTTCTGGCTTTTGTTATTGGTGTACGGAGAGGATTTTGCGAAAGGCAGATTTCCGGTATTAACAAATAAAATCAGCAAGAAGGGTATTGTATCAATTACATTTTTGATGCTGTTGTTTACAGTAACTATTTCTATTATAATTCCGGTTTTTAATATTTTATATTTTAATTTAACGTATGTTTTACTTTTAATATTATCGGTTTTTATGTTTTATGTGGCATACCGGTTTTTAAGTTCCGATTTGTCAAAAAGAGAAATTATGAAAACATTTATCGGAATAAATATTTATACTATGTTTTTTATTACACTGCTTATAGCAGATAAATTTATTTTTATAATGTTTAAATGATAATCAAATAATCGCAATATTTATATGAATTTTCTTGATAATTTTATAATTCCCTCGGGGGCAGAACATACAGCGCTGCTGAATATTTTGCAAATA
>JBAZEQ010000075.1:0-10058 GCA_041653855.1 Ignavibacteria bacterium
CCTATTACTATATGTAATGTTTGGAGAGCTGTCGTTTTAGCATATCTTGGAAAAGCCGAAATAATAAGTCGTCTGGATGGGAAAAGAATAAAATCTGTTTACAGGTCGTTTGAATGCCCCAGTATTGTCAGGTTATCTGTTTTTGTCAGAGTTCCATTCAAAAAAATTATACTATCCCGTAAAAATATTTTGAGACGTGATAATCACAAATGTCAGTATTGCGGTTCAACAGTAAATTTAACAATTGATCATATAATACCGAAATCCAAAGGAGGGGATGAGACGTGGGAAAATCTGGTTACGGCATGTATAGATGTAATAATAAAAAAGGAGACAGGGCACCGGAGGAGTCCCGAATGGTTTTACGTTCGAAACCCAAAAAACCATCGCATATAACATTTATAAAAAATTTTGCAGGGGATGTTGAGGAAGACTGGAAACCATATTTATTTATGTAAGACATTTTTAGAACATTTAATTTTTGCATTCAGTTTTAAAATCTTTACAAAATAAATTCAAAAAAATTCAAACGAGTAATTAAAGGTAAAAACTTTAATCTCGTCAGGTTTAAACTTGGAGACGAGAAACTTTATGATTTAGTTTATATAATTTTTAATGAAGAGATATTGAAAGGTTTTATAAATCCGGAATACTTAAAATTCAAATCAAAATCAAACGTAATTAAATGGGTAGATTCAAAAGTAAATTTAGCATGTGAAGTATGGTATTCTATCAAAGTGAAGAGCAATTATATAGGATTTATATGCTATAAATCAAGAAAAAATTTTACGGAGGCATGTGAACTTTCAATTGTCCTAACAAAGGGCTATCGCGGATTCGAGATAGGATATAAAATCACAAAATTACTGATTGATTATCTGGTAACAAATAAATTGTTTAAGTATATAATTGCTTATTCAAATAAAAAAAACAAGCTTGCAGAAAAAATGTTAAAGCAATTAGGTTTTCGAAAAACCAACAAACTGCATAAATTAATAACAAAAAAGCTATATAATGAAAATATCTCTCTAAATATTCTTTTAAATTACAATTTATTCACAATTTTTATTAATTAAAATCTATGGATATACAAAATAAAAAAGTTCTCATATTAGGCGGATGGGGGCTGGTTGGTTCTGCAACTGCAAGGGAAATAATGGAAGGAAAGCCTAAACAGATTATACTTACATCATTATTTGAACACGAAGCTGTTGAAATATGCAAATTACTTAACAAAGAAACAGGAAAAAAGAATTTGTTTGTCCCATACTGGGGAAATATTTTTGTAAGACACGAATTCAAGGATATAAACAGAAATGAGTTACTCGAGGACCCTGTTAAGAGAAGAAAAATGATTCACGATTTGGTAGATGAACTCGATGAGAAAATGTTACGTGAATCCTCTATATATAAAATGCTCGATCAATTTAAACCAGATATAATTATAGATTGTATTAATACTGCAACAGGAATAGCTTATCAGAATATATATGGTTCTTATCAGGATGTTTTAAAGATTACCGATAATAAGAAGCAGAAAGATTATGATGGATTACGGAACAGTGTCGAAAAACTTATTTGTACTTCATACGTACCTCAACTTATCAGGCACGTGCAGATTTTATATAATTCGATGATGAAGTTCGATACGAAATATTATTTTAAGGTTGGAACAAGCGGTACAGGTGGAATGGGTTTGAATATTCCCTTTACACACAGCGAAGAAAAACCTTCAAGAGTATTACTTAGCAAATCATCGGTTGCAGGAGCGCATACGTTACTTCTGTTTCTTATGGCAAGGACACCAAACGGTCCGCGGATAAAAGAAATAAAACCGACTGCCGCAATCGCATGGAAGAGAATTACATACGGTGACATTAAAAAGGGCGGGAAACCAATACAGCTGTATGATATAAAACTTGATGAAAAAATTAAATTACAAGACACTTTTTTAAGAGTTACGGATAAAAAATATAAGCCATCGGGAAATTTCAAAACAGTATTTATAGATACCGGAGAAAACGGCATCTTTTCAAGCGGTGAATTTGAAGCTATTACAACAAATGGTCAGATGGAATTTGTAACCCCCGAAGAAATTGCCAAAAACATTTACAGGGAACTGACCGGTGGAAATACCGGAAATGATATAATAAGTGCGTTGGATTCCTCTGCAATGGAACCCTCTTACAGGGCGGGTTTCCTTCAACACAGTGCGGCTAAAAAAATCAAAGTGCTTGAAAAAAAATATAAAACACATTCTGTTGCTTTTGAAATGCTCGGTCCTCCGCGTCTTTCAAAATTACTTTACGAGGCGCATCTTATTAAATTAATTTATAAAAGTTTTAATAATTTCATAAAAGATAATGCTTCAAATAATTCTAAAAAGATTTATAATTATTTGAAAAATAATTCTAAATTAAGGAATGAAATTGTTTCCATTGGTGTTCCAATTTTATTACCTGACGGTAAAGAATTATTAAGAGGTCCATTGATAATTATTCCCTCAAAAGCCGAAGGAGATATTCTGCATATTACGAAAGATAAAATTAATAAATGGGCTGTAGACGGATGGTTCGACTTAAGGGAGACAAACTGGAAATTATGGAAAAAAAGATTTTTGAACATTATGAACCAGACAAAGAAATTGGAAGATAATTCATTTAGTTCGAGATATGTATTTAATGATGATTACTGGGATAATTTCAAAGATATTAATATTGGTAAAGTGGTTGGCTGGATATTTATCAACGAAGAAAAAGGATTAAGGATGAAAGGGTAATTTACGTCAATTAATATTATAAAAATTTGCAGGAACACATTTTAACAATACTAATTTTTTTTCCGATTGTACTGTCTTTTCCACTTTTATTCTTCAAAAAAGAATGGGAAGCTGCTATTAAATCATATACGCTTGCAATTTCAATAATTGTATTCATATTTTCCGTTTTTCTGTATTTTATATTTAAAATAGATTTACAGGATTTTCAGTTTATAGAAAAACATATTTGGATTCAATCAATAAATTCAAGTTATTATGTAGGTATTGACGGGATTTCGTTGTTAATGATTTTGCTGACAACTTTTATAATGCCTGTAAGTATTTTAGCATCCCGAAATACAATTAAATACCGTTTAAAAGAATTTTATTTCTTAATGCTTTTAATGGAAGGTTCTTTAATTGGTGTATTTGTTTCTCTCGATTTGATATTGTTTTACGTTTTTTGGGAGTTTATACTTATACCTATGTATTTCCTGATTGGAATCTGGGGCTCGGAAAATAGAATTTATGCAACGGTTAAGTTTTTTATTTTTACTATGTTTGGAAGTGTTTTACTTTTAATTGGAATAATCTGGCTTGCATTTCTGTGTCAGGTTTCTTCCGGGTCTGTAACAATGGAATTGCCACAGCTTTTGACATTTTCTCTTTATCTACCGGCAAACAAACAAATTTTTCTTTTTATACTATTTTCTCTTGGATTTTTAATTAAAGTCCCGCTTTTCCCGTTCCACACGTGGTTACCGGATGCGCACGTTCAGGCACCGACTGCCGGTAGCGTAATTCTTGCGGCACTTTTGTTGAAAATGGGTACTTATGGTTTAATTAGATTCTCACTGTCATTATTTCCGATAGCTTTTATTAAACTGACTCCTTACATTGCAATACTTGCAGTGATAGGAATTATTTACGGTGCTTTGCTTTCGATTGTTCAAAAAGATATTAAAAAACTTATTGCTTATTCTTCGGTTAGCCATTTAGGATTTATAGTACTTGGTATTTTTGCTTTAACACAGGAAGCGATGCAGGGTAGTATAATACAAATGGTTAACCACGGTTTATCGACAGGTGCATTATTCTTGATAGTTGGAATGATTTACGAGAGGAGACATACAAAAGCTATTTCTGAATTTGGTGGGTTAATGAAAGTGATGCCGGTATTTTCAGCAATATTTCTTATTGTTTGTTTATCTTCAATTGGGCTTCCCGGTTTAAACGGATTTATCGGTGAATTTCTTGTTCTTATAGGTTCGTATAGTTCTCAAAATTTAAATTCAAATATATATACCATTCTCTCTTCTACTGCTGTAATATTATCTGCTGTTTATTTATTATGGCTTTTTCAAAGAGTAATGCTCGGACCCATTGAAAACGAAAAAAATCGAGAAATTAAAGATATTAGTAAGCTTGAATTGTCTTACATGCTTCCTATTCTTCTTTTTATCGTATGGATAGGTGTTCAGCCGAATACTTTTCTCAAGATATCCGAAAACAGTGTTAAAAAAATACTAATGAATTACAATAATGCAAAAAGTATTATGGATAGCCAAAGTCTTGAAAAAAAGTAAAAATGTATAAGAATTAGCTGTCGTTTGTACCCATAAATATAATAAACCATCTTATTATTCAGTAATATTTTGATTTTTATTTAAATATATGTTTGATAACGTATTAAGAAATATTATATGCTGTTCAATTTTATTTTAATAGTCCCTTTTATATTACTACTGGCTTCAATTGCGTTAGTGCCATTTATTAGCGAAAAATGGTGGCACAAAAATTATCCGTATGTTTCATACTCTTTAGGTGCAATAATACTTATTTATTATTTGATTTCGAATCAAACAGGTAGATTGTTAATATCGCTCGAAGAGTATTTTAGTTTTATTACATTACTTTTTAGTTTATTTGTGGTATCAGGCGGGATATTTTTTAAGATAAGAGGAAAATCAACTCCATTAAAAAATGTTTTACTTCTTGCTTTTGGCTCTATAATAGCAAATGTATTCGGAACCACAGGAGCTGCAATGCTATTGATAAGACCTTATTTAACGTCTAATGAATACAGGTTTAGACCATATCATATGATATTTTTTATTTTTACGATTTGTAATGTTGGAGGCTCATTAACTCCAATTGGTGACCTCCACTATTTCTAGGATACATTAAAGGAATTCCGTTTATTTGGGTTATCACTCATATGTTTATTTACTGGTTTATTACTACGATTTATTTGCTAACATTATTTTATTTTATTGATAGGCATAATTTTCACAAAGTTAGGGAAAAAATGCAGGAAGAGATTGAGGAAAAAGGTGAGGAGTTAAGATATGGAGGATTATTAAATCTGATTCCACTTGGAATCATAATTGGAGCAGTATTTATTACAAAACCGTTATTTTTAAGAGAGGCAATTATGCTAACCACTGCAATTTTATCATATAAATTTACTTCAAAGAATATTCACTCAATCAATAGGTTTAGTTTTGGTCCGATTAAAGAAGTTGCAATCTTATTTTTAGGTATTTTTATAACAATGATTCCTGCTATACAATTTTTAAGTGAAAATTCAAAATCATTTGGTTTATCAGGTGTAAGTCATTTTTATTGGGGAAGTGGGTTTTTAACAAGCTTTCTGGATAATGCACCAACGTATTTGAATTTCCTCGCAGTATCAATGGCTAACTATGGTTATAATATAAATATTCAAACTGATGTATTAAAATTTATTGATACCGGAAACCATTATATTATTGCTATATCTGTTGCGTCAGTATTCTTTGGGGCTATGACTTATATTGGAAACGGACCGAATTTTATGGTAAAATCAATCACCGAGCATAAAATAAGAAAAACAAAAATACCAAATTTTATTCATTATATGTTTTACTCTCTGACAATATTATTACCGTTTTATTTACTTTTATGGTTGTTATTTTTCAGAGAATAATGAGGAATTCGTTTTTACCGAAAAATCTGTAATATTAAGTATTTATTAAATATTTGATAAGATGATTTTATGGAACTAATTTTAATTATTTTTGTATTAAATTATAAGAAAATATAATAAAACTATGATTCACAAAAAATTAATAATCCCGATATTTTTAGTACTTATTGTTATTGGTATCGTAGCAGGGATGAAAATTCAGAATGCAATATCTGATGATAAAGTATCTGACCAGGTGAAAAAATTTGCAGATGTGCTGGGAATTACATCGAGATATTATGTAGATAATATAGACACCCAAAAATTAACCGAAGCCGCCATTCGAGGTATGCTGGATGAGCTTGATCCTCATTCAACTTATATTAGTCAGGAACAGCTAAAAAGAGTTAATGAAGATTTTCAGGGAAGTTTTGAAGGTATCGGAGTTGAGTTTGATATCATCAACGATACATTAACGGTAGTTTCACCTATAAGCGGTGGTCCATCTGAGAAACTTGGCATTATGGCAGGTGATAAAATCGTAAAAATTGATGGGCAACCTTGCATTAAAATTGCAAGGGAAGATGTACCTAAAAAGCTAAGAGGTCAAAAAGGAACAAAAGTTATAGTATCAATAGTTCGGTATGGCAATAATAAGGTGCTGGAATTTGAAATTACTAGAGATAAAATTCCTCTATATAGTGTTGATGCATC
This sequence comes from Ignavibacteria bacterium, assembly GCA_041653855.1. Lineage (GTDB taxonomy): Bacteria > Bacteroidota > Ignavibacteria > Tepidaquicellales > Tepidaquicellaceae > FEN-1279. Next base: position 6,420 of record JBAZEQ010000075.1, read on the forward strand.
TTTTATGATTAATGATGAAGTTGCATATTTAAGGATGTCGCGTTTTGCCGCAACAACTTATGATGAATTTATGCAGGGTATGAATAAATTAAAAGGTCAGGGAATGAAGATGCTGCTTCTTGATTTAAGAGGAAATCCCGGTGGTTATCTCGAGCAGGCATTTAAGATTTCTAATGAGTTTATTCCAAGAGGCAAAAAAATTGTATTTACAAAAAGCAGGATAAAAGATTTTGAAGAAGTATATAATTCCACAGGTGGTAGTTTTACAGAACTTCCTCTTGTTGTACTTGTGAACGAAGGGTCTGCTTCAGCAAGTGAAATTTTAGCAGGTGCAATTCAGGATCTCGATAGGGGTTTAATAGTTGGCGAAACAACTTTTGGAAAAGGGCTTGTTCAAAGACAATTTGATTTGTTTGACGGTTCTGCTTTTAGAGTAACAACTGCAAGGTATTATACACCATCAGGAAGATTGATTCAGAAACCTTATGAAGGCGGTAAATATAAACACGGATTTATGCTCGATACTCTGGAAGGGGAAAATCTGAATCACGATAAAGAATCGATGGATACTACACGCCCTGAATATAAAACTCTAAAGGGAAGAACAGTTTATGGTGGAGGTGGAATAACACCAGACTATTTTATTAAACTTGACACTCTAACATCGTATACTGTTCAATTGAGAAGACTTAATTTGTTTTATGAATTTGTTGAAAGTTATTTGATATCAAACAGGAAAAGCATTGAGAATTCATATAAAAATTATAATGATTTCAGAGATAAATTTAATGTTGACGATAAAATGTTAGGCGATTTAAAAGAACTTGCAAGAAAAAGGAAAGTGGAATTTGATGTAGTTGCCTTTAACAGGGATATCGATTTTATAAAAATTTCATTGAAAAGTCAGATTGCAAGAGACCTATGGGGTAATGAAGGAAACTATGCAATATTTATAAGTAATGATGAGCAGGTTCAAAAAGCATTAAGTTTATTTTATGAAGCTATTAAATTAATGAAGATGGATTGAGATTAACTTGAAAAAAATTAAATACATATTATTTGGATTACTTTTTTTCATTAACTCTTTTGCTGATAATAGGATTCTTGAAGTAGGGGAAGAGCTTAATTATAAGGTGTACTATGGATTTATCAAACTCGGAGAAGTGAAATTTAAAATTTCGAGTTACGATGCTTCGACAAAAAAGTATACTGCCACTGCCGAGCTAAAAAATTATGAAGCTCTTCCTCTAATAAAGATAAACTATTTTTTTGAGTCCACAATGCAGAGTAAAGCCGATTCACTTTTCTCTGTAAGGTTTTATTCTTCCGAATTTAAAGAAAAGGATATTAATCATATAGATTATACATTTGACTATAGTAAAGGAATTATCATTGCAAAAAATGATAAGAACTTTCGAAATGAAGAAAAAAAAGAAATAAAAATTGACGAGAAAAAGAGATTTCAGGATGGTTTATCTTTATTTTATAATGCAAGGATTCAATCTTTAGTAAATAAAAATTATATCGTTCCTGTTTATATAAACTCACAGGAATCTACAGTGAATTATTCATTTAATATGAATAAAGATGCTGTATCTACGGATTTAATAGATTATGATATGGCAGCAATAAAGATATTAGGAACGGCACATTTTATCGGTGTTTTTGGTTTAACAGGTGAATTTATCGGCTGGTTATCGGATGATAATGCAAGAGTCCCTTTGAAAGCAAAGTTCAATGTTTCTATAGGAAGCATTACATTAGAGTTGACTTCCTATAAAAAGAAGAACTGGACTCCACCGGTTTATGATAAATAATTTGAATTGAAAAGTTTTTTATATTTATATAAATTATTAATTCCTTATTAAATTAAGCAATTATGAATAAAATCGTAAAATATTTTACTCTCATTATTTTTATAATATCTTTTAATATATTGTATGCACAGGATGCACAGGAAATAATTAAAAATGTCCAATCAAAATACAATAGTATAAAAGATGCACAAGCTACTTTTTCACAGTATATCAAGTATTCTTCAGGCAGTACACAATCTTCTTCGGGAACTATATATATTCAAAAGGAAGATAAATATAGAATAGAGTCGAAAAATGAAGTAATAGTAACCGATGGTGTAACTTCCTGGTCATACTCTAAAAAGAAGAAACAGGTTGTTATTGATAATTATAAGAAAGACGGAAATACATTCTCGCCAAACAAATTTTTGTTTAGTTACCCTGAAAATTTTTATTCGGATTTAGATGGAACGGAAACGGTATCAGGCGCCGAATGTTATGTATTAAAGTTATCCCCGAGACATAAAGGTTCGGTGAAGTCTGCAAAAATATGTGTGGACAAGGATGAAAATTTTATCAGGAAAATTACTATTAATTCTTCGGAGTCGAGTACCACTTATACTTTGAAGAAAATAACGCTTGATGTAGGTTTAAGCTCGTCGAAATTTTCTTTCTCTCCTCCAGAAGGTGTTGAAGTAATTGATTTACGTTGATTTTTACCTATTACTATTCATATTTGAAGAATTTTATTTATATTCGTAAATTCCCAAGGTAATAATCTTTATAAAAATCTTTTTTTGGTTTTTTATTTTTAATGTCAAAGTTCAAAAAAATATTACGATTTTCTATACTTACGATTTTACTCGTATTCTTTATGTATCTTGCATTCAGGGGTATTGATTTTAATGGTTTACTTATAGAGCTTGAAAGAACTAAATATGTTTATGCTATTATAGGTATGCTTATCGGTACTATTTTTGGAAGTTATATTAGAGCTTTGAGGTGGAAATATCTACTCAATCCCTTGAAAGAGAATATCGGTATGAAAAATCTTTTTTCTACTGTAATGATTGGATATATGATGAACGCATTAATTCCACGATCAGGTGAGGTTTCCAGACCCGTTTTACTTGCTAAAAAAGAAAATATTTCTAAAGCATCCGCATTCGGGACTATTATAGTTGAAAGAATTTTTGATATGTTGTCTATGTTTATAGTATTTGGTCTTTGTATTTTATATTACCGACAAAAGATATCCGATACTTTTGGTGAATATAATATCGAAATGATTTCTTTGTATTTTTCTCTCGCAATATTATTATTTGTTGTAGTTGTAGTAATAATGCTTTTTCGGCTTGAAAAAACCGAAATAATCATTAGAAAAATAACGTCGAAATTTTTACCAAAAAAATATCAGGAAAAAATTCATAAGATTTTTATTTCTTTGATTAATGGGTTTTTATTTATTAAATATCCGAAATATTATTTAAAGATTTTTCTTCTGACTGTTGCTCTTTGGGTGTCATATGCGTTTTCATCGTATATTACTTTCTTTGCATTCGATATTAATTTGAATTTTATCGATGCGAATTTAATTCTAGTTATGATGTCTTTTGCTCAGACTTTACCCCTTCCCGGTAATTCAGCCGGAACCTTTCATTTGTTCATAAAAATGGCTTTGGTAAATATTTTCGGAATAAATCCGGAAACCGCGATAGGTTATGCTACGATTAGCCATTTACTTGGTTTCGTAACTCTATTAATAATCGGTTTCTATTATTCTGTTAAAGAAAACTTCAAGTTCAATACAGGTTTATAAAATCGGAAATAAATGCTCGAAATT
>JBAZEQ010000076.1:0-10026 GCA_041653855.1 Ignavibacteria bacterium
CGGATTTTACTTTCTGTTCCGACTCATTTAAAGAGGGTAAAAGTACAACCTTTGCATTGGAAAACTTTTTAATTATTCTATCCTTAAAATTAACGTCTATGTCTTTATCTACAATGATACAATCGGGTAAATAATTTATTTCTTCGAATATTCCATTACAGCAATTATCTTTTATTTCGGAACAATTAAAAGAGAAAGATTCTTTTAAAAAAGATTTTCTTATTAGTTTGCACAAATTAGTTGTTCCGCAGAAAATATGTATCTTAAAATCCATTTTTCATTTTATGCAATAAAACCACGCAATAATCATACCAGAAAAAAACGTAAAATTAATTGTTTTTTATTACTTTATTGCTATAAAATGTGGAAAATGTCCACACTATTTTTTTTTCTCTGTAATTTCGTTATCTTTTATCTTTTTGTAGAGAGTTTTCCTGTCAATTTTCAGAATTTGAGAAACTTTTGCTTTATTCCAGTCGTTGTCTTCAAGAACACGAAAGATATATCTTTTTTCGAGTTCGTTAAGGCTTAAATCGTTCGAATTTTTCAGGCAATCGTCAAACGTTTCGTTTAGTTCCAAGAAATTGAAATGTTTTGTGTCAATTGTTTCGTTAGTAGTAATAATAGCGGCTTGCTCAAGTATGTTTTCGAGTTCTCTTACATTACCTGCCCATTTATGTTTAATAAGGGCATCGAGTGCGGCGGGAGTAATAGAAAAATCCTTTGCAAATTTTGCAGATAGAATTTTTAAATAATGATTTATTATTAAGGGAATGTCCGTTATTCTTTCGCTGAGCGGGGGAAGCAATATCGAAAAAGTGGCGAGGCGATAATATAAGTCCTCCCTGAAATTTTTTTGTTTGATGAATTCTTTGAGATTTTGATTCGTAGCGGATATTAACCTGATATCGACTTTTTTAATTTTATCACTTCCGATGGATTTTATTTCCCAGTTTTCTATTACTCTCAATAATTTTGCCTGAAGATTATATGGCATTTCTGCAATTTCGTCGAGAAATAAGGTACCACCGTCGGCTTGTTCGAATACACCTTTTTGGGTCTCAGTTGCACCCGTGAATGCACCTTTGGCATGTCCGAAAAGTTCGCTCTCGAGCAGGTTTTCAGGGATTGCACTGCAATTTATTGCAATAAATGGATGCGACTTTCTATCACTGCTTTGGTGAATTGCTCTGGCAACAAGTTCTTTTCCCGTTCCGCTTTGTCCCTCAATTAATACGTTTACATTCACTCTGGAAATTTTGCCGATAAAATCAAAAACTTCAAGCATCTTTTTGCTGTTTCCGATTATGTTCTTGAATGGATAATTATCTTCTATGATTGTCTTCAGAACATGAATTTTTTTAGTCATATTAATCTTCTCGACAGCCTTTTCGACTTTTAGTGTAAATTCATCGAGATTGAAGGGTTTGTTAATATAATCAAATGCTCCGTTTTTCATTGATTCAACAGCAGAGACAACCGAACCATAACCGGTAATCATAATAAAAATACTATCTACTGGTTTTAGTTTGAGTAAATCCATTCCGTCCACTTCCGGCATCTGAAGGTCGGAAATAATAATATCAAAGAAGTTCTCATTTATCAGTTGCTTTGCTTTCAGGCTATTGTTTTCTTCTGAGACGGCGTATCCTTTTTTCGTAAGAATTTTTCTCAGAATTTGAGTCGAATTCGGCTCATCATCGACAATTAATATTTTAATATTTTTATTATTCATAAATATTAATGGATGTTACTTAAAATTACACATTAATAGGGAAAATGTCCACACATTATTTTTATTAAGTATTAAATTCATTAATTTTTAACATAATTTATGGTATAAGAATTGCAAATATTAATATTATATATTTGAAATATTGTTCTTTTTCTTTTGTTCTCCTCCTATGAAGCCCTGGTTTTTACTGGGGCTTTTTTTATTGGGTTTTTGATAGTCCAAAAATTCCACATACGGTTAAAAATATATACACTGATTTTCAAAAAAACCTTGAAAAAAAACAAAATATTTGTTTTTTTCTGGCATAGAATATGTATTTATAATATTAAAAAAAGGAATCTAATTTTTAAATAAAATATTATGAAAAAAATCCTAACACTTTTGGTTATTTTAGTTATGAGTGTTTCTGTAATTTATGGAGCGCCAAGAGCTAAAATATTCGTAAAAAATGTTACACCTGATTTTTTGAAGCTTACCCCTGCTTTGGTTTCTGATTCAACTGTATCATCAGGAATGAAAGTTGTTCCTAAAAACAATTATGTCTTTTTATCGGCATTTAATTTTGGTGATACAACTTCTATTCAATCACAAACATGGACAATGTTATCAAAGCCAGCCGGTTCCGGAGCTACAATTGTTTCTATACCGTCTTTAAATTGGGTTAAATTTCTTGCCGATAGTACAGGCACATATAATGTGAAAGTATCTATTACAACTTCATCTGGTACAAAAGATACAGCGATGAATATTTATTGTGCAACGTTTATTGGAGTTGGAAATTTTGAAGGTATAACCGGAGAATTTCCGAAATGTATGACATGTCACGGTGCAACACCATCCTTCCAGGTTATTTTTAACAACTGGAAAAATTCACCTCATGCAAAGACCTTTAAATTTTATGTAGATTCAGGCTCGACAGGTTTTGGTACAAGTTGTATGAAATGTCATACTACAGGTTATGACCATAACAGGTATGCAAATAATGGTGGTTTTGATGATAAGGCGAGAACGCTTGGATGAGTATGGTCAAATAGGGCAACACCAAATCCCGGTAACTGGGATTCTTTAAAAACAAAATTTCCCGGGCTTGTTAATTTAGCTACAGTAGGTTGTGAAAGCTGCCATGGACCGGGAAGTGAACACGTATTAACTACAGATACAAATAAAATTGATATTTCTATAAATTCAGGTAAATGTGGTAAGTGCCACGATTCACCCTGGAGACATAACAGATATGCTCAATGGAAAAACTCGATGCACTCAAATCCGGTATTTGAAGGACGTACTGTTACAGCATCTCAAAGAAATTCATTTAGCGACTGTAATAGATGCCACGATGGAGAAACTTATATGGGATTTACTAAAAATTTAGCTTTACCGCCGAATATAACTACTGCTGACTTTGAAACTATTGGTTGTGCAACCTGTCATGACCCGCATGGTAATTCAAATGAATATTCGTTAAGAAACAGACCTGCAGGTAGTGATACATTATCCGGTGGTTTTACTTACCCAAATGCCGGAACAGGAAAAGTATGTCTTGATTGCCACAAAGCAAGAAGAGACCCTGCAACATATGTTCTAACTAGAGTTACATCTTCTACATGGGGTCCGCATCATTCTACTCAAGGTGATGTTGTGTTAGGTAAAAATGCTGCATCGTTTGGTGGAGTACCATATATTGGTGGTTCTCATAAAAATATCGAAGGTGTGTGTGTAGGTTGCCATATGGCTCCAACCACAGATACGGGAACAGTTACACGCGATAAAGTAGGCGGACATACTTGGAATTTACATTATGCCGAAACAAATTATGACCACGTTGCTGGCTGTACAGGATGTCACCCGGGAAAAACAAGTTTTGATGACTTCTTAGCTCCTGAAGATTATGATGGTGATAACACAATTGAACCATGGCAGAAAGAGGTTGAAGGTTGTTTGACTAAATTAAGAATAGCTTTGCCTCCGGCAGGAATTGATTCGGTTAAATGGCAATTAATTGCTGCGGATTCAAATAATGTAAACTTAAGAAAAGCATATTGGAACTATCAATATATAGAAGGTGATGCAAGTCTCGGTATGCACAATCCTTTCTATACAATCCAGGTACTTCTTACATCCGTGCAGTATGCTGTTGGTGTTCAGAATATTAGCTCTGAAATACCAACTCGATATGAATTATCGCAAAATTATCCGAACCCATTCAACCCGTCTACAAAAATTAATTTTGCTTTAACAAAGGCAGAGAATGTTTCTATTAAAATATATGATATTACAGGTAGAGAAGTGATTACTCTTGTTAATGAAAAAATGAATGCGGGTAAGTACACTACAGACTGGCAAGGTATAAATTCCGGTGGTGTAAAAATAGCAAGTGGTGTATATTTCTACAGAATGGTAACCCCGAGCTATGTTGAGGTAAAGAAAATGGTTCTCGTAAAATAAAATTTTGAAAAGTACTTTTGTTCTCCTCCTAATAAAAAGGCTGGATGCCTCAGGTATCCGGTCTTTTTTTTTGTTATATTAAAGTTCGATAAAATGAGGCTTTTTGCTATATACAATTTGAATTGTATTTGAGAATCGCATATAATAAGTTTAATAAATAAATCTTTTTATTATGAAATCTGTAATATCAATTTTTACAGTAGTTTTAATTTTTCTTGCTTTATCGATTTATGTCCATATAAATTTGCCAATAGAAAAGAAAAAAGTAAAAAAAGCTTCCGGTGCTATGGAATCTTTGCAATGGATGACCGAAATCAGGGCTTATCCCGATAAAGATATTCCGCAGGATAAATTTTATAAAGCATTTGAATATTCGTCTTCACAATTAACTCAATTAAACGATAATCTGAATCTCGATTCGTGGATATCGATAGGTCCTAATAATATTGGCGGGCGTTCGAATTCATTGGCTATTCACCCGATAGACACTTCAATCGTATTTATTGGCTCTGCTTCGGGTGGTTTATGGAAATCCACAACCGGCGGTATAGGTGCATCTGCCTGGACGCTTGTTAATACGGGCTATCCGAGTCTGGCAATTGGCTCGATAGCAATAGATTCCGCTAATCCAAATGTAATGTATATAGGAACAGGTGAAAATTACGGTTATCAATATTCAAATTACGGTCTCGATATAAGAGTAACAAGAGGGATGTATGGAATTGGAATTTTGAAGACTACAAATGCAGGAGCAACATGGTCAAAATCTTTAGACTGGTCTTACAATAATCAACGGGGTGTATGGGATGTTGTTATTAATCCGAAAAATCCGAATGTGGTTTATGCCGCTACAAGCGAAGGCATCTATAAAACTATTAATGCGGGAAATAACTGGAGTCTATTATTAGGTTATAAAATGGTAATGGATTTAATGATTAATCCCGTTGATACAAATATTCTGTATGCATCGATTGGAAATCTTTCAAGTAATTCTCCTCTGCCATCTTCCGAAATAGGAATATTTAAAAGTACAAACAGCGGACTGAACTGGACTAAACTCGCTGGCGGATTGCCATCTAACTGGACGGGGAAAGCTACACTCGATATGTACAAAGGTAATCCGAATTATATCTATGCTAACATTGCAAATGACCCTCCCGCTAATACTTATGTAGGGTATTATAGAAGTACAAACGGTGGATTAAACTGGACTGTCGGCTCAACTTCCGTTCCTTCAGGGAATCAGGGCTGGTATAACCAGGGTCATATTGTAAAATCAAATGACCCGAATTCCATTTTAGTTGGAACATTGAATGTGGAAAAGTCTACTAACGGCGGAACAAGTTTCTCTACCAAATCCAGCTGGAGTGCATGGGTAACTGGAGCAACTCCCCCGGGACAACCCGAAGGTCCTTCAAATTTTGTCCACGCAGATGTGCATTTCTTTGCCGCAAATCCAAAAGACCCGAATAAAATTTATATCGCATCAGATGGGGGATTATATAGAACGAATGATTTCGGTAACACTTTTTATTCCTGTAACGGCGGTTATGTTACTTCTCAATTCTATGCATCATTGGGTAATTCAAATACAGATTCTGTTTTTTGCCTTGGTGGCTTGCAGGATAATCGCTCCGCTTTTTATCAGGGTACAACCGCTTGGTACAAAACCTTTTCAGGTGATGGAACTTGCTCACAGGTGAATTCCCAAAATCCTACTATTTGTTATACGGAATATCATAACGGTGATTTGTATAAATCTACTAATGGAGCATTGAATTTTAATGCTTCTATGGCTTCACTTCCGAATGAAGGTAGTGAAACAGCATATTGTTTCAATGCACCGTATGTTTGTTGCGTTTCTAATCCAAATTATTTATATGCCGGAGGTACTTCGATGTATATATCTAATAATGCAGGTAGCAGCTGGTTGGGACCATTCGGCTCATTTGGCGGAGGTAAAGCATTATCGATTGGTGTTTCCTCGACCGGAACCGATACTGCTTATGTTGGAATAATGCCGGTCGGGAGTTCTATTGCTGGTGTTTATAGAACTGTAAATGGAGGTCTGAACTGGACTGATGTATCTGGTGGAATGGTACCAAACAGGTATCCGACAAGAATTAATGTTAATCAATACAATTCAAAAGAAGTATATGTAACATTCGGTGGATTTGGAACTACTCACGTGATAAAATCAACAAATGCAGGTGGAAACTGGATAAACATAACTAACAATCTTCCCGATGTTCCTACACACTCGGTTGTTGTTGACCCGGTTTATCCGCAAAATGTTTACGTCGGAAATGATTTAGGCATCTACGTATCTACAAACGGAGGCACAAACTGGTATGAATACAAATCAGGTATGCCTTATGCATTAGTATTCGATTTAACTATTGTAAGAGTCAGCCGTAAACTCCGTGCAACAACTCACGGAAACGGAATTTGGGAAAGAAAACTTTTAGCAAATCCTGTTGCTGTTCAAAATAGTAATTCGGAAATTCCAAAAGATTATATGCTGTATCAAAACTATCCGAATCCTTTCAATCCTGTTACAACAATTAAATTTGATATTCCTGCAATAAAAGGAAAAACAGGATTGGTAAAAATTGATGTATTTGATTTACTCGGAAAGAAAATTTCATCTCTTATAAATGAAAATATTTCTTCGGGTAATTACAGCGTGAACTTCGATGCAAGCAGGCTTGCAACGGGTGCGTATGTTTACAGATTATCGGTTAAAAATGAAGTGATAGCAACAAAAAAGATGCTATTAATTAAATAGAATTAAAATATTTTCATAAAATTTCTTAATGTTAATATTTATGAAAGATTTGTTTTCAAATAAAATCAAATTAGTTTTATTAATAATATTAATTTCAGAATTTATTTATCCTCAAGTTAACCAGAAATGGGTAAATAGATATAACGGGATTCAAGATGGTCGTGATGGTAGTAATTCGATAATATGTGATTCAAATGGAAATATTTATGTAGCAGGGTATACACAAAAAAACGGTTATCAATTTTGTACAATAAAATATAATTCTTTTGGAAATAGATTATGGGAAAGAACTTATACTGGAAGTGATCATTTTGCTGATTTAGATTGTCAGGCGGTTTCAATAAAATTAGATTCATATAATAATGTTATTGTTGGAGGTTATTGTAATATGGTAAATGGTGGATTTGATTTTTATATTATTAAATATAAAAATAATGGTGATACACTTTGGGTGAGACAATATAATTCGCCTGAAAATGGGCATGATGAAATATTAGATCTTACTATAGATGAAAATAATTTTATATATGTGACCGGAGTGAAAGACATTAATGGTGTTAGTGATTATTGTACAATAAAGTATAATCCTAATGGCAATATTATTTGGATTAGAACTTATAATGGCTTATCAAATTCTCAGGATGAAGCGACTTCAATAAAAGTTGATGATAAGTTAAACGTATATATTACCGGAAGTAGTCGTGATAGTAATTATCAGGTATATTTTACGACCATAAAATATGATTCTTCAGGAAACGTTTTATGGAAAAACAAATATCGTTCTGGCGCTTTTGATGAAAAAAAAGTAATGGTAGATAAAAACTATAATGTGATTGTAACAGGAACTTGCTATAATCCTTGGAATGGATTTTGTGCTATAAAATATGATAGTTCAGGAAATCAAAAATTTGCTTCAGTATATGGAACTGATTATATCGCACACAATGGAGCTATTGATAAACTTGGGAATATTTATGTAATTGGTGAATATTGGGAAAATTATAATTCGAATTGGGGATTTTGTTCTGTCAAATTTGATTCATCCGGAAATTACGAATGGGAAAGGAAAAAGTTTGATGTTAATGGGCATTCTACTGCAGGAGCTCTTGGCATTGCTTTAGATTCGAATAATAATATTTTTGTAACAGGATATCTACACAGTGATTATTATACCGTAAAATATAATACAGGGGGAACTAAAATTTGGGATATCATATATAATGGAACAAGTAGTGATATTGATAAAGCAACTTCTATTGCAATAGATAAATTTAATGATATCGTTGTTACCGGGTATAGTTCTGGAACAGGAGCCTATCATAATTATGATATTGTGACAATTAAATATTCCGAATCTAGTAACATAATTAAAAATATAAACTTTATTCCCAATGTTTTTTCTTTATATCAAAACTATCCGAATCCTTTCAATCCTGTTACAACAATTAAATTTGATATTCCTGCACTAAAAGGAAAAACAGGATTGGTAAAAATTGATATATTTGATTTACTCGGAAAGAAAATTTCCTCGCTTGTAAATGAAAATATTTCTTCGGGGAGTTATAGCGTGAACTTCGATGCAAGCAGGCTTGCAACTGGAACGTATGTTTACAGATTATCGGTTAATAACGAAGTGATAGCAACGAAAAAGATGCTATTAATAAAATAAGAAATTAACCAACTTTTGAAATTCAGTTTAAAAGACCGCAAAATTATTTGTGGTCTTTTTTTATTTTTTAAATATTAATCTTCTTCTGATTACTTCTTCTCCAACCAGAATTACTGCTTCATCAGTCGAGAAATGACTAAGGTTTAACACAATACTGTATCGCGATGTATCTTCTATATCACTGCTGAAATATTTTTTTAAATATTGCTTTCTTTCCTTATCTTCTTTCTTTATAAATTTCAGTGCTTGTGTTTTATCGAGATCAAAAATATTCTGTATATTTTTAATCTTTTTTTCAATCGAATCAATTAAACGCAAATGGAATCCTCCGCTTAAATCTCTGGTAATGATGTTTGAACCTCTTCCGATTAAAACCACATCACCAAGTAAAGCAAGATGTAAAATAGTATTGCTCGCTTTCTTGATTAACATCTGCTCCGATGGGTGCAGAGAAAAAAGTTGTTCGAGTACATCCTGCATTTCCGATATTTTCTTTTCTGAGATGTATTTTGCCATATCAGATGGCAGGTCGTGGTCCTTAATGATTTGCTCGAGAATATTTTTATCGAATATTTTCCATTCGTTTTTTCTTTTGGTGTCATATTTATTCAGGTAATCCACAAGTAAATCACCGAATTGTATTCCGCCTGCGCCAGTCTCTCTTGAAATAGTAACGAATGGTTCTGTGAAAGAGTTTTTGTGCTTTAGAGATTCTTTATGAGCAGTTAGTTTTCTCTCAAAATAATCTTCAAATACTTTTACGGAAGATTTTTTTTCCATATGGATATCCTCCCTTTGCTAAATTATAATCTAATTTAATTTAATTAGCCATAGAAAAATTTGTATTGAAATTGAGTGCATAGTACACGACACTTTTGTCATTCCGTGATGTTGAGTGATTTATACGAAATCCCGATGTTTTTTATCGGGATTCTTATACGGAATCCACTGAAATTGATTAGTTTTATTTAACTTTTGATTTTTTATTTGTTTGGTAATTTTTACTTTATTGAATATTAGACAAAAGTGTCGTGTACTTAGAATTGAGTGGGTGAATAATGGAATCTATACTAATCTATGAATAATTCCTTAGCTGGTTCGTGTGAAAGGAACAGTGGCATACTTTCCGTAAATCCGTATGCACCTGCATTCAGGATTGCGAATATATCTCCCGGTTCTGTTTTATTTAATAATATAGAATTACTAAACTGGTCGAGCGAAGTGCAGAGTGGACCCGCAACAATATATTCTTCTTGCTCTTTTATATCATTTGAAATCGCAGTAAGATTTATTATAGGATGAGCCTGTCCGATAAGAGCCGGTCTTAAAAGATGGTGAATTCCGCCATCTGTAAGCACAAGCTTTTTTCCGCAGGATTCTTTTGTATAA
>JBAZEQ010000077.1:0-10025 GCA_041653855.1 Ignavibacteria bacterium
GAAAGAATTGAGTTGGAATTAATAACAAGCAGAAAAAAGAAAACATCCACCCTCATTCTATAATAAAAAAAGAGTATCGATTCATATTTAATGGAATATTGCTGTGTTTATGCTTGACAGTCATTTTTATACACGAACAATCACCACCGAACACAAAATCTCTACTCTTTTTAAAATTATATACTTAATGTAAACATATTTTATTAATAAAAGATTAAAAACTAACAAATCTGTAGTTTTACCTAAAAACAGAAAAAATACACACAAACAAGATATGTTAATATTTAATTATCAATAACTTAAACTTAACGCATAGACCGATTTACCGTTTATTCGGGAGAATTTTCATATACATATTAATTAATACAAGTAAATAAAGTGCAATGTTACTAAATAATATTATTGCTCAAAGATTCTCGGTAAAAAGAAATTTGAGTTTTTGTAGGTCAGAATTATTGAAATTATCTTTTTAAAATGCTAACGTAAGAAGAGAAATAATTTTATAGCAAAAAAAATAAATGACAATTTCGTATTTTGGTGTTTCTTTAATACTTGTTATTCGGGTGCGTCCATTCCGTACGATGCCCATTCCTCTTTTGACGGTCCGTAGATTCCCGGGACTTTCAATCCCGCCTGTCTCATCAGCACAGTCATTTGTCCGCGGTGATGTATCTGGTGTCCGTTGAGCATTTTAAGCATCTGAGCCTTTGTAAACGTTTGTCCGTACGCATCTACTTCGTCATTTAAATTTTCATCTTTCAATTTCGATTCGAGTTCGCTAATTAGTGAAACCGATGCTTTCTCATATATGTTTTTTATATCAATCGCTTTCGTGGGCATTTTTGTGTCTTCGGGCGGACAGTCGGGATTCAACCCAATTTTAGTCGTCATTTCACCAATAGATAGGGTTACGTGCCACGCAAGAAAACCAAGCGTTCTGCCTTCAGCCCAAACTTTTTGCCCGAGAGATTTGTCCGTTAAATTGTTTAGCAATTTGAGGGTTGCCTCGCTTTCATATTTCCAATCGGAAATAAATGCTTTTACAGATGTATACATAAGAAAATATAAAAAATTAAAAAAAATATTAAAATATAATGTAATATTCTCAATCAAGAATATTACGAATTTTGTGAATTTTACAAATGAAAAAAATGAAACAAAATATCAATAATAGAGTTTAAAAATAAATTACAAAATATTATGCATAAAATAAACAATATAAGAAATATTCTTGTTTTTCTTTCTTTTGTATTTATAATACTTTTTTCCGGTTGCGGCACACACATAAATGAATTTAACAAGTTCAAACTGGCAAACAAAAATATTCTGTTCAAGCAATATGTTAGCCCGGATTTAACAAGGGTAAATGTAGATGTTGGCGAATATCGTTATGACCAAAGTCTTGTTTCAATAATTTTAACCGATATCGGAGGCACAATAGCAGAAAACAGTGTCAGAGAAAAAATTCAAGGTGCCATTAATCCAGATAGCATTGCTTATGCAATTTCGGAAAGCATAAGCGATGAAATGAGAACATATTTTAATACAAATACAGTTGAAAACCTTGACGAGAATCCGCAATTCATTGCAGAAACAAGACTGGAAAGATTCAGAATTGTATCTAATACCTCCGGTATTTACGCAATGATAGACACGAGAATTATTTTAACGGATAGAGGCACCGCAAAAACAGTATGGGAAAATACAGAATGCGCCAATGTTCCGATTGGTGAAGTGATTTATGATTTTTCTTGCAACAGGTATATCCGCACTGCAAAAGGAGTTATTAACGCAGTCAGGTTAATGCAAATGAACAAAGAAGAAATCAGTGCCGCAATTAATATCGCCGCAGGTGAAGCAGGAAAGAGGCAGAGCGACCAGCTTAGAGAAGATATTGCCTGTGAGAATTGAAATGCAATATTGGAAAAAATAAAAAAGGCGAAGAACAAACAATTTACAACTACAACTTACAACTGAATTGTTCTTCACCCATACCGTAACAATAAAGGAGAAATATGAATTTACGCCGCTCTTTTCAAAGCTCTAACTATATTCAGCTTTAGGTCCGAAATATTGAGAGGTTTTTGTAAATAAGCAAAACAATATGAATCTTCAAAATTTAAATCGGTATTTTCATAACAAGAAACAAGGATTATGGGGATATTAAAATTTAATCCTTTTACCACATAAGCCAATTCAATTCCATTCAAACCGGACATCCTGATATCGGATATAACAAGGTCGGGAGTGTTACTTTTTATCATTTCCAGACCGGTTAACCCATTATCTGCCTCGTAAACCTCGTATCCCAATTCGCTTAAATATGAAGTGAGGGATTCACGTGTTGATTCATCGTCGTCTATTACTAATATTTTTTTCATGATTATTGTAGAATTTAACATTTTACAGTAAAAACAATACTTGTTTAATCCCCCTAATTAATAATTAAAATATGAATCCGGCAATAATTAAAACTAAAAGACCGGATACTATTGCTAAAAAGCTGAAATCGTGTTTTGTTAATTTTTTAATCATAATTTTTAATTCAACATTATTTTAATAAATTTTTATATTTATAATGCAATATTGATGCCAGAAAAAACCCACAAATTTTGCAAATTTTTAGCTGTTTAGATTAGTAACCGTTTCAAAATGAGATAAGAAAATCAAATTCGTAAGATTTTGATAAAAATTATTTAATGTGCCTATATCAAATTGACATAAAAAAAGGTTGAAAAATTAATAATATAATTGTTCAGGTGTGAATTTAACGTTTGAAAATTTATAATATTTAATAATTATAAATTTCTATAATTGAATAATTTTGCACTATCCCCTCATATAAATTAGTATTGCGGATATATCGGATGGGCGTACACCGGCTATACGTGTGGCTTGACCTATAGAGATGGGTTTTATTTTTTTAAGTTTATCACGAGCTTCATTAGATAAAGAGTTTATTTTTTCGTACCTGAAATCCTCTGGAATTCGGATATCCTCGTTTTTATTGAAATGTTCGATTTGTTCGTTTTGTCTTTTAATATATCCATCATATTTTGTTTCAATTTCTATTTGGTTTATGACTTCTTTGTCTTTCTTTATTTTTTGTATAATTGGCGTACCTGTAAATACCTCAAGCGATAACAGGTCGGATATATTTACTTCATTCCTTTTTAACAGGTTAGAAAGAAATTCGTTTTGGTTAATTAAACTCGAATTTTTCTGTGTCAACAATGTATTAACGTTTTTAGGACTGATAGTATGAGTGTTTAAATATTTGATTCCTTCGTATATTAGATTGGTTTTTTCGTCTAAGAGTTCAATGCGTTTTTTGTCTATAAGACCGAAGGAATATCCTTTTTTCATCAAACGGATATCTGCATTATCCTGCCTGAGTATAAGTCGGTGTTCCGCAGAGGATGTGAAGATTCTATATGGCTCATCCGGGCATTTAATAATCAAATCATCGATTAAAACCCCTATATATGCGTCACTTCTTTTTAAAATTAAAGGTTCCTCGTTTTTTATTTTTTGCACTGCATTTATTCCCGCTACAATTCCCTGCCCGGCTGCCTCTTCGTAACCCGACGTACCATTGACCTGCCCCGCATTAAAAAGACACGAAACTAATTTCGTTTCAAGCGTAAGGTCAACGTGATGTGTAGGAAAGAAATCGTATTCGACTGCATATCCGGGTCTTAGCATTTTAACATTTTCGAGACCGGGAATAGTCATTGCTGCTTTTAACTGTATATCGGCGGGGAGACTTGAAGAAAAACCATTCATATATACTGTCTGTCCATCGAGAGTTTCAGGTTCGAGAAAAATCTGGTGTCTCGGTTTATCGGAGAAACGGGAAATTTTATCTTCGATTGATGGACAGTATCTCGGACCAACACCTTTAATTATTCCTGTAAAAAGCGGAGAATTTTCGAAACCTGTTCTTAATATTCTATGTGTTTCTTCGTTAGTGTGTGTTAAAAAACAATTTACCTGTTTTTGAGTTGGAAAATTTTCTAAAGAAGTTTTATGAGAAAACGGAACAGGGTTTTTATCTCCCGTTTGAATTTCCGTTTTAGAAAAATCAATACTTTCAGTGTGAAGTCTTGGAGGTGTACCGGTTTTCAATCTACCTGTTTCGAAGCCCAGTTTGCTCATACATTCGGATAGTCCGGTAGCAGATTTTTCGCCGAATCTTCCACCGTTTGTTTGTTCCTTTCCCGTATGCATTATAGCGTTTAGAAAAGTTCCGGAAGTAATGATAACGCACTTGCACCCAATCTCATAACCAAGCTCTGTTTTTACACCTTTAATTTTGTAGCGATATTCCTTACCGCTCTTTTTGTAGTCATCGACTGTCAAACTCTTGACCATATCCTGAATTATATCCAATCCGTCAAGACTCTGTAAATAACTTAGAGCCATTTTTGAATATAAATCCTTATCAGATTGACACCTTGGAGACCAAACGGCGGGACCTTTTGATTTATTAAGCATTTTAAACTGAATTCCGGTTTTATCGGCAAGCTCCCCCATTACTCCCCCGAGAGAATCTATTTCCTTTACAAGGTGCCCCTTTGCGGTACCCCCAATAGCAGGATTACAACTCATTCTGCCAACAGCATTAATATCAAGTGTGATTAATCCAACGGAAAACCCCATTCTTGTAACCGCAGACGATGCCTCTATTCCGGCATGTCCACCACCTATTACAATTATATCATAGTAATTTCTCAAATTCTAATGTTATTGTAAAATAGCGAAATTTACTCAAAATTAAAATATATTATCAAAATGTTTCACGTGAAACAAAATATTTTTTAGATTTATAGAGTTCGTTGGGTCTGTAGGTTGATATCAAAAATCGTTTTTAACTCTATACACTCTAAGAACTCTTAGGCTAATTTTTGTTTCACGTGAAACATATTTTGCTCTTACTCTATAAACTCAAAAGCATGTATCACATCCAGTTATTCCTATCCAAACTTCTGTATTGTACAGCCTCGCTTATGTGTGAAGTGTTTATTTTTTCCTGTCCCGCAAGGTCGGCTATAGTTCTTCCAACTTTAAGTATTCTATCGTAAGCCCTTGCCGAAAGTCCAAGTTTTGCTGTTGCAGTCTTCAATAAATTTTCACATTCCTGGTTTAACATACAGTATTTTCTAATCTCTTTTGTCTGCATATTTGCATTTGAAAATATCCCAGGATTATTTTTAAATCTTTTAATTTGTATTTCCCTTGCCTTTATCACCCGTTCGCGTATTTTATCAGAATTTTCCGATTCAACTTTGCTGGATAGGTCCTGATATTTAACCGGGTTCACGTGAACGTGAATATCTATCCTATCAAGTATTGGTCCCGATATCTTTGAAATGAATTTCTGCACATCATAATTAGTATACATTTGAACTTCTTTTGTCGTTCCCGCGGGCGAGGGATTCATCGCTGCCACAAACATAAAACTGCACGGGTATTGAACTGTAATTTTTGAACGGGCAATGGTTACTACCCTATCTTCGAGAGGTTGCCTTAAAACTTCGAGTACATTTTTTTTAAATTCCGTTAACTCGTCGAGAAAAAGTACCCCGTTATGTGCGAAAGATATCTCCCCCGGTTTTGCGGTTGTACCACCTCCGACAATCGAGATATCACTTGCCGTGTGATGTGGCGACCTGAATGGTCTTGTGGTGATAATAGAAGCGTCAGGAGGCATTAATCCGGCTATAGAGTGTATCTTAGTCGTCTCCAAAGCTTCTTCAAGTGTCATAGGCGGAAGAATCGAGGGCACCCTCTTTGCAAGCATCGTTTTTCCTGAACCGGGTAAGCCAATCATAATAATATTATGTGCTCCCGCAGCGGCGACCTCCATTGCTCGTTTAACTTCGGCTTGACCCTTAACATCAGAAAAATCAAGTATATATTTTCTTTCGTTCTCGAATACCTCTTTTATATCTAACCGATATGGCTCTATAACAAGCCTTCCGTTTAAAAAATCATAAATTTCTACAAGGTCTTCAAACGGATAAACGTCAACGCCATTAACAATTGCCGCTTCCTTTGCGTTTTCTTTTGGAAGAATTATTCCTTTGAAATTTCTTCTTTTTGCCTCTATAGCAATTGGTAAAACACCGGGAACTTTCCTTAATTTGCCATCGAGCGATAATTCGCCAATAAAAACGTAATCTCTTATTTTTTCGGGAGTTATTTGTGAGCTTTCGGCTATGATTCCTATCGCAATAGGTAAATCGAAACCCGCACCTTCCTTTTTTATATCCGCAGGAGAAAGATTAATTGTAATTTTTTTTAACGCAGGAAATACAAGATTTGAATTTTTGATAGCCGAAGGTATTCTTTCCCGCGATTCCCTTACTGCATTATCCGGTAAACCCACTATGGAGAAATATGGTTTTACCGTTTTTTCGAGATTTGTTTCTACCCGTATTATATACGCATCGACCCCGAATGTTGCCGCCGTGAAAATTTCCGTTATCATTTGTAATTATTGAATTATTTGCTTATATGGTATATTCGCCCATACCATTGCCGGGGCATCCATTCGCAGGGGTATTAATTAAAAACCAATTAAAAAGAACTACTCTGTCCCTATCACGGGCATACCATATAATATTATGCATAAGATATGGATTGTAATTTTAAATATCAATGTAGAGTGAAATTAGGTAGAAAAAAATTTGGAAAATTCTCTAATTTTTCTTCTTAAATACCAGCTCTATCGGTACGCCCGAATATCCGAAATGCTCACGCATTTTTTTATCGAGAAACTTTTTATAGTTTTCAGAAACCAGTTTCGGGTCGTTTACAAAAAAGGCAAATACGGGTGGTGCGGATTTTAGCTGTGTAATGTAATTTATTTTCACTTCCTTGCCCTTTACTGACTGGTGAGGTTTCCGCTTGATTTCATCGAGTATTAACTGGTTTAGCTCGCTTGTCTTTATTGATTTTCTTCTTTCGTCGTATACCACTTTTGCATCATCCAATACACGGTGGATTCTTTGCTTGGTGAGTGCGGAAATAAATATGAATTTCAGAAAATTAAAACTCTTTAAATGTTCCTCTATTTTTTGCTGGATAATTTTTGCCGTGTTAGTGTCTTTTTCGATTAAGTCCCATTTATTTATTACAACAAGTAACCCTTTTTTAAATTTCAAAATATCTTCTATAATCCTTATATCCTGTTTATCTAATTTAAATATTGCAAGTTTTAAATCCGATGTCCTGTCAAAATTCTCATAGAGCAACGGAGCATCCAATACCAGCAATGCAACATCACACCTCTGTATTGCCTTAAAAGTTCTGACTGTGGAGAAAAATTCGAGTGATTCTTCCTTTTTGATTTTACTTTTTTTTCTAAGTCCCGCAGTATCTATAAGTACAATATCTTCACCGTGATATTTTACAACCGAATCTATGGAATCCCTTGTCGTTCCCGGGATATTGGTTACGATATTTCTTTCTTCTTTAAGTAGCGCATTGACCACGGAAGATTTTCCTGCGTTCGGTCTGCCGACAATGGCTAATTTAATTCGTGTATCTTCTTTTTCTTCTTCGTCAGCATATGAAAAATCTTTTACAATATGGTCTAAAACATCGGCAACGTTTTTTCCGGAAAGCGCCGAAACGCAGTATGGCTCACCAAGACCGAGGGAATAAAAATCGAAAGCGTTCAATTCCCTCTTATCATTATCTACTTTATTTGCTACAATAATTATTTCTTTTCCCTTTAAATTTTTTCTTAAGACATTTGCGATTTCCATGTCGACCGGATGTATTCCGTTTATGCCGTCGAGCACAAAAATTACTTTATCTGCCTCACCAATAGCTACTTTAATTTGTTCCCGAATATATTTATTAAATTCAAAATCTGAATCAGGTACAAATCCACCCGTATCGATAAGGAAAAATTTTTTTCCTATCCACTCCGCTTCTCCGTAATTCCTGTCACGCGTTACACCGGCTAAAGGATGTACAATAGCAACACGCTTTCCTATTATACGGTTGAAAAGCGTTGATTTTCCTACATTTGGTCTTCCTACTATTGCTACAACTTTTTCCATTTTGATATTTTATGTTTCCTTTAAAAATACTTTATATAATGCTTACTTACACGTTGAAATTTTATACCTATTTTTACTTATAGAAAACGGGAGGTAAAAAAACACCTCCCGCTATTCTACTTTTAAAAATATATAAATTTATAATTCTTTAACTTTCAAATCGTTCTATTTCATCAGATATTTTATCGCTGACTCAGGATTAAGTTTTCCAAAACCCCAGTTTGTATTCGGTAAATTACCCGTAAATTCATCCGATGTAGCAGTTGCCTTTAGAATATTTCTTACCTGTGAGTGAGTCAATGTCGGGTCATACTGTAGCATTAGAACTACTGTTCCAACTACGTGCGGTGCCGCAGAGCTTGTTCCGCTGAAAAGAGTATATGAATTATCGGTACTTACCGTGAAAGTACAATGTCCCGGAGCACAAATATCTATTCCCATTTTTCCGTTTATATTATAGCCTCTTCCACTATACGTACAAAGATCTCCGAGTTTATCACCGGGACCGAATGCAAAATTAACTGTATACGCACCAACAGCAATTAAACTGTCTGCTGTACTTGGAAAAGTTATGGTTCCTTCATCTGTGATTTTATCTTTTGATGTCCAGTGTGTGCTTCCTGCCCAGGATTGAGTTACGTCCACAAGAAATCCGTCTATTGTTAAATCGTTTGGTGATTTCACGTTTAATTTCCAATCGCCGTCTACTGTTCCCGAATCTTTTTGCGAGAAACCAAACCTGAACATAACAGTACCTTTTTCGGATACGTCCCTTGAATAAAACAAATGGTAATCGCCTATGGTTATAAATCCAGAGCCATCAGTTAATTCGGGTGATTTTTTCCCGTCGGGTGTTTCTACCGTAAAAACGATTTTTGCGTTTTTATCTGTCCAGAGCATAGATACGAATACTCCATCGTTCTTTTTACCTTCGGCTTCTTTTGGAGAAACGAATGTATATGTATTCCATTTTTCTGCTTTGATATTATCTTTTATGTGCATATTACCCGAGGATAAGTTTCCACCACCCCCTATAACGGTTATTCCATCGCGAGCTATCTGGTTCGCAAGTTCTTCTTCTTCTGTCGAACCATCATTGAATTCATACATCCATTCACCATCTTCAAAAAGCAGAACATTAATTTTTTCATCCTTTAAAAATCTTATCATATCGGGAAAATTTCTCACAAACCTTGGAGTATAATCATAATTTATATTTGCCATTACAATCTCTGCATCAGGTGCAATTCCGCACATTTTTTGTATACCGTATTGACCTCCAAGTACTAATCCGCAAACGCTTGTTCCGTGTTTTATTGTGTCAGGCTCTGTTTTTATCAAATCAATTCCGCGTCTTCTTATCGTTCCGTCTTTTTCCCTTACGGCACGAACTTTCGAGGTTTTCAATGCAATGAGTTTTTCACCGCTACTTAATTTATTATCTTTATTTTTATCTAAACAAATAAAAAGCTGCTCACCGTATGTCGGGTCATTTTCCGTAAATCCGTCTTTTTCACTAAAATCTCTTTTACTATTTTTATTTTTGTCCTGATAGAGAAAATCCATATCTGCTTTATATTCTTTCGATTTGAATTTCAAAACTCCGTATGTAACGTTTTTCATACCTATAAAATTTAAAATTTCATCGGTGTCGGCTTTACCATTTTTATTAAAATCGACCGCATCTACACCCGGGGTAAATTCACCGTCTTTGTTTACATCTACCCAGCTGTATTCTCCCCCGTCGGCGAAGAAAAAGAAAGGACTGAAAATATCAATACCGGAATCCACATCACCCACTACCACACCTTTTCCGGTCAGGGGATTCCCGTTTTTATCTAAAAATTTTTCTTTTAAAATAGTTGTATACCAGACATCATCCTGTGCCCTTAATAGAGAAAAGGGAATAACCAGAAACGCCACAATTACAAATAATAATGTTTTTTTCAT
>JBAZEQ010000078.1:0-5499 GCA_041653855.1 Ignavibacteria bacterium
ACTCTTTTCCCTTTTATTAAATTTTGTTGTACTAAATTTTCTATGGTTAGTTTATTCATAATTATATTTTATTTTTATTAAAATAAGAATATGAATAATTAAATAAAATACTGAATTGTGAATGCTGGATTATAAATATAGGATTTAATATGAATTGATTAATCAGCGAAATCAGTGTAAAATAAAAAAAGCCCTTTGATTTCTTCAATCAAAGGGCTTGTAAAATATATCTAATCTTTATGATTACTGATTAACTATAAAGTATCAGTGTAATCAGCGGAATCAATGATAATTATTTAATAAGCATCATTTTCTTTACAGATGAAAAATCACCTGATGTAAGTCTATAGAAGTAAACACCGCTTGAAAGATTTGTTCCGTTGAAGTCAACGTTATATGTACCTGCATTTTTAACTTCATTAACAAGTGTTGCTACTTCTTTTCCAAGTGCGTTATACACTTTCAGTGTTACCAATCCGGATTTAGGTAATGCAAAATTAATATTTGTTACCGGGTTGAACGGATTCGGATAATTCTGTGAAAGTGAGAAGTCCACTGGTGATTGTGTTGCTACTGGACTAATTCCAAGTATTGGTTGTCCATATCTGGAAATACCACCATTGCTTCTTACTCCCCAGATTGTTGCACCCGAACGGGATTTTGTTATGTGGTAGAAGCTACCCGCAGGAGCTGTATATGCTGATGAAAAGTTTGCACCATCGTTTGATGAAGTATAAATGCTTGTTCCTTGCAGGGCTACCCACCATGATGTTGATGCTCCAACTATACCGGAAATAGAACCTGTAACCGGGTTTGTAATTGCTGCCCAGGTTGTACCTCCATTTGTTGTTGATAGTAATCCTTGTGAAGAGCTTGAACCACCTGCTAATCCTCTTGTTGGGCTGACGAAACAAATTGCGGTAAGTTCAGTTAGTGAGATTGTTTGCTGGCTCCAGTTTACTCCCATATTGGATGTATAATTTATTTTGCTATCACCATTAGCGCAGAACCAAACCTGAGTACCTAAGAAACATGCGGCATTATTATATGTACCGTTTGTATTTGTTGTTGGAAGTGTTGCCCATGTTGACCAGTTATCACCTCCATTTGTACTACTTAATAAGTGCCAATTACCACCTTGCGGGTCACCTATATAATATGCATTTGTTGCAGAAGACATATATAAGTCATCACCGAATGCTCCTGATGCTGTTAATGTAAATCCTGTAATCCAGTTTGTGCCGCCATTGGAAGTTTTGTAAATAGTAACTGAACCACCTGAGGATGGAGATGAAACACAGATTGCAGTGTTAGCATCCCATGCATAGATATTATATAATGAATTAGCAGTCGGAATGTTTCCGCTGGCATTTATCCAGTTGACACCTTTATTTGTGGTTCTTAAAACTTTTCCACTTACTCCGCATGCCCACGCAATATTATCATCAACTGCCGATACTGATTGCAGAGCAGTTGTAATACCGGATGTTTGCTCTGTCCATGTACCTGTTGGTATAACTGGACCCGTCGCACCAGCAACTATTGTTAAGCAGGAAGGCTGCCCGGCGTATGTGCCAATAACTGTAGATGCACTTCCTGTAGTTGTATCGCATATTCTTAGTATATTTCCATCGGTACCAGCAGAAGCAAGGTATAGCTTACCGTCACTTAAATCGAAAGAACCGTCCTGACCATAGTTTGCAAGATATCCTAATGATCCGACTAATGTTGCTGCACCCGTAGTTTTATTCCATTTATACAAATTATCTCCAACGATGTCATTCGTGAATAATGTACCATTTGGTGCACAGTAAAGACCGATTCCACCGGCACAAGTTGCAGAACTCGAACCTACTGGAGTGCAAACACCTGTGCTCATATTAATTGTAAATATTGCCGATGTCGTTAGGTCTGAAGATAATCCATACATTGTGTTTGTTGTATGATCCCAAACCATACCTGTAAAGTTCGCATGTGGAATACCTGTACAGCTAACAATAAGTGTTGCAGCACCCGTTGTTGTATCGATTGACCAAATTTGGAATGGGGAACTCTGGTTATTTGTATATATTACCCCGGTGTTGGTATTTCTTGCTGTTGCACCAACCCATCCGGCTGTTGTAAACGGAGAACCGATTGGTGTTACTGTAACATTGCCCATGAACTGTTTATTGAACTGATGGCTTGATGTACCGGATATATAAACAAATCCTCTGCTTGTTGCACTAAAAGGATTATCTAAAGGAGACTGTTCTGATTTAATTGTGCTGTAAGGTGCAGGACCTACTGAAGTTTGAGAATTATCCTGAGCATATGATAAAACTCCAGACAACAAAAATATCGAAATCATAAAACAGAATAGTGTGTTGTGTCGCATTTTCATTCCTTTCTTTTAATTTTTTATTTGAAAATATTACTAATCTTTATAACCTATAATAAAAAAAAATAATTATATTAAAATTTTTTTTATTGTATCATAAAAGGAGTATTTTCCCTCGTCTCCTTTTTATCCTATTTTATAAATATTAATATATAAAGTCAAGTATAAAATTATTGTAAAAATTCATATAAATACAATAAAATGTCTTAAAGTTGTATAAAAAATTCAATAAAAAACAATGACTATTTTATCAAAATCATTTTCTTAGTGTCAGCGAACTCATCCGATTCAAACCTGTAAAAATAAACCTCACTTGCTAATTTGTTCTTTGAATATTGGTAAATGGAAAATGGAATTTCGTAAGTACCGGGTTGCAATTTCTCATTTATCAAAGTTGTTATTTCTCTTCCGAGTATATCGAATACTTTTAAAACAATAAATTTCGTTTCGTTTATCTGAAATCTAATAATAGTTTTTGGATTAAATGGGTTCGGATAATTTTGAAATAATTTGAATTTATCCGGTATGTTATTACTGATTTTCGAGATTCCAATCGAGTTTGGATTAAATACAACGATACTATCTATAGCACATCCGTGACCATTTACGTCTTTGTGCTGGAAGGCTATAAAAATATTTTGACCATCAAACTGCTCCAAAGGAAGGCTGTATCTTCGCCATTCCTGTGTACCGGTAGGTATACCCGCGATATTAATGTTTAAAATAATATTTGTGAAATTGCTTTGAATTGAATCAGTAGTGGATATTCTTATTAATAACGAATCAGGTGGATATGGTCCCGAGTCATACTGTTTAATTAGATAGAATATTAACGAATCTCCGGTTTCAATAGAATTTATTTTTTTTGTTATTAGCCAGTCCTCACCGCCTGTGTTTTCCATATTTATTCTTGCAACTGCATTCCCTTGAATGGGTGGCTTTGAAATTATTGAGGGTAGCGGTGCAGTAAGTCTTTGCCATTGGTTTGCACCCATAATATTAATTTTTTTCCATCCCTGTGGCGGGAATGTATTGGATTCAAAGCCTTCGTTTAGTTTAATTACTAATTGCTGTGAGAATAGTTCCGAATAAAACAATATTGTTACAAGAAATATTATAGTCTTTCTCATAAAACCCCCGGAGCTGTTTATGTTTTTTAAAGAAATTCTTGTTTAATTTAATGAAAATGTATTAATTATGAAATAAAAAAATTCAGAATGTGAAAAATTGTAAACGCAGAAATATGAAAACGAATATTTAAACAATAAATACTAAAAACTTTGAAAAAATCGAATAGTAATTACTTTAAAAAACTATAAAATCTTTTTATAGAAAAACCTTTAAAAGAATTTATTTGCTCTTGAATTTTATTTCGTTTAATGTAAATAATAAGTTTTCGCTAAATATAGTCTGACATTGTATTTTAAAAAAAAAATATTTATCTTTTAGTAATAAAATAAATATGAAAAAGACAATATTAATCATAATTCTTTGCGTTTTTGCGTTTTCAGGTGCTTCTTCGCAATTTAAGAAAAATGATAAACCAATAAATAAAAGCACTAATAGTATGATTCTTGGAATATTTAATCCGAAGAATTTTTCTATGACACACAGTTTTCAGGTATCTATGCTAAGTTCTAAATACGGCAGCGTTTCTCTTACATCATATGTTAATTCAATGAATTATAAATTTAACGAAAAATTATCCGTTAGTGCAGATGTAAAACTGCAATACTCCCCGTATTCAAGCTCTGTGTTTGGTAATCAATATGCAAAAAATATGCAAAATGATATGTCCGGTTTGATTCTTTCTCGTTTGTCGCTTGATTATAAACTGTCGGAAAATTCTTTTATCAAACTTGAGTTCAGAAACCTGAATGACGGCTCTTATTACAACGGGTATGACCCGATGTTTTATAATGACGGAATTATTAACAGATAGGGGAGAATAGTATTGACAAAATGATGTCAAAAGTTTTTATAAAAAATAGAAAATATTAATAACCGAAAGAAGAAAGTTCTTTCGGTTTTTTATTTTACGGAAAAGTCTATGAAGCAGGAATTTAAAAAATCGGTTTTAAACTACACTCTGAATATTGTTATTATATTACTCGGTGTATTGTGTGTTTATCTTGTGTTTTCACTGGTAACCAATACTTTCTTAAACAAGAATAAATCCGAAAATAATATTAAAGATAGTACGAAAACTGGTGTTACACATCAACCGAATCTATCGGTTCAGGTTGATGTTCAAAACGGAACAGGGGAGAACAGAGTTGGTGCGATATTCAGAGATTATTTGAAGAAGAAAGGATATGATGTGGTTGACCTCGGGAATTATAAAAGCAATGATGTTTATAAAACTATCATTATAGACAGAACGGGAGATACAAAAAAAGCACAAAGAATTGCTGAGGTTCTTGGGGTGAGTAGCAGGAATATTATTCAGCAAATAAACAGGGATTTATATCTCGATGCAACTATAGTGATAGGAAAAGATTTTAATGATTTAAAGCCATATACGGATAAAATTAAATAACTGTCGAAATAATAACAATTAATATTTATAACTTTATTACTCAATAACTTAAACAAAGAATGGATTCAAAAAAATTAGCAAAGAAAATAGCAGACCTTATAATTATGAAAAAAGGTGAAGATATAAAGATTATGGATTTGAGAAATTTGACAAATGTTACGGATTTTTTTGTCATTTGTTCTGCATCATCCGATGTACAGAATAAGGCTATCGCCGATTTTATTATCGGGGAGGCAAAAAAGCTCGGTCAAAAACCGTGGCATAATGAAGGTTATGGTAATTTAAGCTGGATTTTGCTCGATTTTGTTGACGTTGTCGTACATATTTTTCTGACGGAATCGAGGAGATTTTACAACCTCGAAGGTTTGTGGGGTGATGCGGATATTACTATGATTAATGATAAATGATTAATAATTAATAATTAATGATTAATAAGTAATATAATGTGTAATAAATTGTGCTTATCATTTTTTTTGAATTTTTATTTTAACATTTAACATTTAACATTTATTGTTTAACATTTAACATTTAACATTGAAACAAAGGATTTTATTAACGTGCGGTGATTTTAACGGGATAG
>JBAZEQ010000078.1:5509-9995 GCA_041653855.1 Ignavibacteria bacterium
GAATTAATTTTAAAGGCTCTTGAAAATTTAAATTTATTGAACCAATTTGATATTAAGGTAATTGGTCCTAAAAAAGTATTTGAATATTACAGTAAGTTATTAAAGATTAGAAAAATTCCCGAAAAAATTATTTTAGATTTAAAAACTAATATAAATTTAAAAATAAATCCCGGAATGATTGATGCATATGCAGGAAAAATTTCCGGTGATGCAATAAAGCTCGGAATTAGTTTGTGTATGAAAAAATGTTTCGATGCTCTCGTTACACTTCCGATAAACAAAGAATCATTTAATCTGGGAGGATATAATTATAGGGGGCATACCGAGATGTTATCTCATTTAACATCATCAAAAAATACTTTTATGCTAATGTATTCGAGTGTCTTGAAAATTGTTCCTTTTACTATACATATTCCGGTGAAAAAAATTTCTTCTTCCATTACTAAAACAAAGTTAATTGAAAAGATAATAATTATTAATAATATTTTTGTAAAGAAGTTAAAAGTAAAAAAACCCCGAATAGCCGTATTAGCTTTGAATCCTCATAGCGGGGACGGTGGTTTAATAGGAAACGAAGAAAAAAAAGTAATTTCCCCTGTAATTTTGAGTTTATTGGAATCCGGTTTTAATATTGAAGGACCGTTTTCTGCTGATGGGTTTTTCGGGAGTTCCCTTTATAAAAAATTTGATGTTATCATTTCTATGTATCACGATCAGGCTATGATTCCATTTAAAATATTATCAAAAAATACCGGCGTTAATTTTACAGGAGGCTTAAAAATTATTAGAACATCACCTTCACACGGAACCGCCTATGATATTGCTGGAAAAGGTACGGTGGATATTACAAGTACATTGGAAGCAATTAAGTTAGCAGGAAAATTATCTTTAAATTAATAAATTAGTTTCTCGAATGATAAGGATTAATAATCTAAAATTTTCGTACGATACAAAAGAAATTTTCAATGATTTGAATATTGAAATTATGAAAGGTGATTTTACTTTTCTGGTAGGGGAAAGCGGAATAGGTAAATCGACCTTATTAAAACTTCTATATTTTGAACTTCTCCCAAAATCGGGTTATGTGAGATTTGATGATTATGATTCATCCACTGTAGATAAAAAAGAAATTCCGCTCTTAAGAAGGAAAATCGGTATAGTATTTCAGGATTTTAAATTATTAAACGACAGAAATGTCTTCGAAAATATTGCAACACCTCTTTATATTACCTTAAACAAAAAAGAAGTAGTAAAGAAAAAAGTTTACGACATCGCATCGAAGCTGGGTTTGATAAACTATTTAAAGGAAATGCCTTATGATTTATCGGGAGGCGAACAGCAAAGAGTAGCTATTGCCAGAGCAATCATAAATGAACCGTCCCTTTTAATAGCAGATGAACCAACAGGAAATCTTGACCCTTTTATTTCTAATGAGATAATAAAACTTTTAATAGATATTAATATACAGGGAACAACAGTGTTCGTTGCAACCCATAATTTCGAAATTGTCAGAAGATTCAGTGACAGGAGAATTTTGCAGATTAAGGATAATAAAGTTTTTGATGTGCGTGTAAAAATATAATCGCCTGTCTTACCGAAAGAACGGAAATGTCATATTAACTTTATAACAGCTCTACCTTCGTGTCAGAAAATCGAGAACCTTTTTCCAGTCTTTATTAAAATCGAAATTAAATTTATCCGAGGGATTTAATTCGAATGCTTTATTTAAAGCCCCTATTCCGTTATCGATTTCCCCTAAAAGAAAATATATTTTTGCCTTTTCGTAATATGGTTCTACCCAGCTGTGATTATTTATAATCGCATTATCAAAAGCCTTTAACGCTTCATAATTTTTTTTCACATTTAATAATGCGTATCCGTAATCGTACCATGCATCGGAATCTTTCGGCTCGAGCTTAACCACCATTTCGTAGCTTTTTAAGGCATCATCAGGCTTTCCGAGGGCAATTTCGGTATCTGCTTTGGAATACCATATTTCGGAATAATCTTTGCATAAAACTAATGCTGTGTTGAAATCGGATAATGCTTCGTCGTATTTCTTGATGTTATAATAACAGTTGCCCCTTCCGTAATATGAATCATAATTATTCGGCTCTACCTGTATTGCGGAAGAAAAATATTCAATTGCTTTTTCGTAATCACCAAGTTCTTCGTAAGCATTGGCTATATTGTGAAAAGAATAAGAATCTTCTTTTTTATACTTCAATGCGTTGTGATAACACTCAATTGCTTTATATAGCCTGCCTGTAGCGGCATAGGCGTTTCCGCAGTTATACCAGGCAGGAGCGAAACTCTCTTTTATCGCAAGGCAGGTTTCATAACTCTCAACAGCTTTTAAAAATTTCCCCTGCCTGTTTAATACAATTCCTTTATTATACCATGCATTATAATTTAGTGGTGATAATTTCAAATGCATCTCATATGCTTTGACAGAGTCGTTTAGCATATCGAGAAAATCGTAACTGTATCCTAATTCGTAATAAGCATCCTTATAATTCGATTCGAGGTTTATTACTTCGTTAAAACAATCGACGGCTTCGGAAAAACTTTCTATCTTTTCCAGCGAAAGTCCGAGATTGAATAATGCATCGGCATTATCTGGTTCAAGCTCAAGTGCTTTTTTATAAGAATTTATTGCAAATCTATATTTCCCACCGTTATCTAAAGTTATTCCTTGGTTTATATATATTTCTGAATCATTTGGATTAAGCAATAAAGCGTTTTCAAAACATTTCAAAGCATCATCATATTTTCCAAGTCCATCGAGAATCAATGCCTTTTTGTGAAACCCTTCCGCTGAATATGGGTAATGTTGTAAAAGAATATTAATATACTTTAAAGCTTTATCGTATTGAAATTCATCGTAATAAAAGTTCACGATATTTTCTAGACTCTCTGAATCGAGTTTAATATTCTCGAATTTATCGGAATCTTTATTTAACCTGTCTTCGATATTTTTGTCCGGATTATCTTCGTTTAGATTATCTTCATACTCATTCAGAAAATCCAGGTCATCATAATTATTCAATTTAACTCCTTTGAATTAATACAAAATCAAATTAGAAAATACAGAAGTATAAGTCAAGTAAGAATACTTGAGGGACAAATTTTTGGACATTTTTGTTTTTAAAAAATATATTGTTTTTATGAATTTCATATTATAAATTATAATTTCTATAAGGTGAAAAACTTATATTTTTTATTAATATTTTCCTTTCTATTCTATTCCTGCTCATCGATATCGCTCAGGGAAGGGCTTAATATTAACGAAAAGTTTGATTGGCTTCAAATCGGAAGAAATGAAAGAAAAAATAATATCTCTGATTCGGATTTTATTTTAAAGCCACCTTTTGAAGAACTCTGGAAATTTAATGCGGATGCCGCTTTCGAAAGAAACTCTCTCTCTCTCTGCGATGGGGTTTTGTTTGCGAGTTGTTTAAACGGAGATATATTTGCAATCGATGTGAAAAACGGCTCCGGTATTGGAAAAGTTAATACAAAAAACAAATCGAGTAACACTACTCCGCTCATAATGAAGGATATTATTACGGTAACATTTGGTAGCGGTCAAAAAAATTATATTGCAGGTTATGATTTTATAACCGGGGAGTATAAATGGAAAAAACTCACGGGAGAAACTCTAAATTCCCCAATATCAAAAGATAGTAAAATATTTTATAGTTCTACAAAAGGAAATATTTATAAGATTGATGACGAAAGTGGTCGTAATATATGGATTTATAAAAATAAATTTCCCTTTCAGAGTTCTCCGGCTATTTGCAACGGTATTTTATTGAATGGTGATATAAAAGGAAATTTATTAGCCGTAGATGTTAGTGGTGGTAATCTAAAATGGAACTATAAAACCGAAGGGGGAATTTATTCCGATGTTTCAATTTACAGAAATAAAATTTTTTTCGGCTCTGATGACAAATTTTATTACTGCCTGGATACGAATGGTACTGTAATCTGGAAAAAAAATCTCGATACGAAATTTTTGTCTTCTTCAACTTTTTATTTGGACAACGTTTTATGTACCGGGATTAACGGGAAGATTTTTTCCTTGAATATAAATACGGGTGAAGTAGTGTGGGAATTTGAAACAAAAGGTACAATAACAGCATCACCGGTTTTAAACGGAGATAAGGTATATATTGGTTCATTCGACAGATATTTTTACTGTCTCGACGCAAATAAAGGTGATGTAATTTGGAAATACGAATTTGATGAGAGAATCAGAACAAGTGCCGTAATCTGGAAAAAATATTTATTAATTGCATGCGATGATAAAAGTATATATTGCTTTAAATAAAATATTGTATCTGACTGGATTCTTTATAATTCTGGCAGGGTGTAAATTGGAGGCACAACAAACCGATAGTACTTCTGTGGGGTATTTGTATTTTATTAATTCTAATCCTTTTAATGCGGAAGTGTATTATAGAGATTCATTACTGGGATTAAC
>JBAZEQ010000079.1:0-9989 GCA_041653855.1 Ignavibacteria bacterium
AAGGAGAAATTTGGCTAAATCTTCCTTCTTTATCGGGTCAAACCTGATTTTTTGGCACCTTCCCGTTATGGTAGATAACATCGAGTTTAATCTGGAAGTAGTTAAAATTATCAGGGAATCTCCTGGGGGTTCTTCGAGAATTTTTAGGAATGCATTCGAGCTTTGGAGATTCATTAAATCGCTGTTTGATATCAAAAATATTTTCTTTTTCCCTTTGATTCCGGTTAGATATATTTCTTTTCTTATTTGCCTTATACTGCTAATCCTTATGTCATTGGCGTTCTGTATGTTTATCTTATGATAATGATCTTTTGATTTCTTTTCGATTTCTTCGAGATAAATTTCGTAATCTTCCTGTTTAAGTGTATTTACAGGATTATCTTCTTCCGAGTTCTCTTTTCTGCCGGAAGGTAAAGCTGTAATGAATTTAAAAGAGGTAGAATTAAGTGAACTAATCTGTCTACAACTTGTACACCTGTCACACGCATCAATTACGTCTATCCTGTTTTCACAATTAATTAATTTTGCGAATTCAATTGCTACTGCATCTTTCCCAATTCCTTCTTTGCCGTAAAAAATATAAGCGTGAGATATTTTATTGCTTAAATAAATATTCTTTAATATCTTTATTACTCTTTCCTGACCTGTAATATTTGACCACATATTTTTTCCTTTTGAGACTAAAAAGTATTACCTATGCCGAATTGAAAAGCAATTTTGTTTTTCAAAATAGTATTAAGGGAATTGTTAAAAAGCCACTTATTTGTTCCCTCTTCTGCAAAATAATCATATAACTTAAATCCTATATCGAATCTTATCGGACCCACAATAGTGTAATATCTGAATCCTCCGCCGATAGCCAGTGCAATTTGGTTAAATTGAAATTTTGAGGGCTCTTCCCACAAATTTCCATAATCGAGGAACGTTACAAAACCGAGATCTTTAAAAACACCCTTAACATTCCTGAATGGTTTAGTCCTGTGTTCTAAATTACCTTCGAAAAGGAAATTTCCTCCGTTTTCCATATTTTTGAATGTTCCCAATTTTTTACCGGGCCATCCTCTTACGCTTGTATTACCTCCTGCAATAAATCTGGTTTCGAGCGGAATTAAGTTTATATCCATATTAAAAGGCACACCATTGACTTTTAAAGTATTATCACCGTATTCAAAAATAACTCCAAGTAGTGTTTTAGAAGCTAAAATAGATGACGGGGTTTCACTTGATAAATTAATATAAAATTTATGAACCGTTGTAAATTTAAAATAACTAAATGTAGAAATATCAAAAACCCGTCTTGCAAAATAACTTAACAATCCGCTTTCTTCAAACAAGTATGATTGAAAATATCCTTTCGTTGGAAATTGAAAATTGTTTGTATTATTATGAATTACTGTAAGTCCTAAAACAGATGTAAAAGAATTTATGAATGAATTTATCGGTAGCGTAATTATTGTATCGCCGATATCGTCATCAACTTCTTGTTTTACTGTGAATCTCTGATTACTGATTTTCCAGCTAAACTGAAGATTGTTAACATATGTATGTTTCGGAAGTTCGTAATTTATATCGAATTGATTTTTATTCTCACTTATTCTGAATTCATCCTGGTTAAATAATGTTGTTCCAATTTTCCATTCACCCGTTATTTTGTTGCTATTAAAAATATATGGCTGAAACACATTCATTGAAAATTCGATACCATTAACGTCTTCCGAATGGACAAGCCCTTCCAATTTTGCCGAAAAAGTCCTTCCTCCGCCTAAAAAATACCTGTCCGAAAATGTTAAACCTCCGCCAACGTAAAATAAATTATTTATGTCATAGCCTAATATTTCAGGTTGAACTTCATATTTATTCCTTACCGAAGCATCTATTTTAAGATTAATAATGTTATTCGATGAATCAATGTAATCGAATAAAATACGGGCGTTTTCAAGAATCGATATTCGATTTAAGCGGTTTTCACTTTCGATAAGTTTTTCTTTACTATAAAAATCGTTTTCGCTATACTCCAATTCCCTGTAGATTTCAAAGAATTTTATACTATACCTGTTATCCTCGATGTTTACTTTTGTTTTTCCAAACCTGTATAAATTTCCTAAATGAAAGAAAAGTTTAATATTAATTTTGTTTTTTACATTCGGATTATTGGATTCTATTTTTATAATTTCAGGCGGGTCGTTAATAGCATTCGCATATCCGTTATTATTCAAAAAAGTAACTATCCTTGAAATTTCCAGAACCAATTTATTCTTATTGTATGCATCACTAACTTTAATAAGCGGTTCTTCTTCTATAAAAAGCCTGCTTTTATATACCTGACCGATATCTTCTATTCCTATATACTCAATAGCATTTATATAATATGGAAGCTTTTCGTCTATAATAAACTTTGCAACAATTACATTCTTTTCTTCGTTGATTGATATGTTTGTATCGACCGATGCATCTATAAAACCATTATCAAAATAGAATTTCTCTATTCTTAAAATATCTGTACAAAATTCGTTATACTCAAACGTTTTGGATTTTCCTGTTTTAATAAGTGCTTCTATATCCCCTTCGTCAAAGACATGAGAACTTTTAAACTCAATTACTAAGTCATCGAGCTTATATTTCTTAAAATCCAATTCATCATCCTGCGAGAATACCGAATGCGAAAATATCAAAAAAAATAATAATATGTGAAAAATCTTAATCAAGATGTGTTATAAAAAAACCCAATAAAATAATTATTGGGTTTTTATTAATCGAAATTCTAAATTAAAAATCTTTATTTTCTTCATCATAAAAGAAATCTTCATCCGTTGGATAGTCAAGCCAAATCTCTTCCATGCTTTCATAGGGCTCTTCTGTATCTTCAAGATCCATTAGATTGTCAATTACCTCTTTAGGTGCTCCGGTTCGTGTTGCGTAATCGATTAATTCTGCTTTATTAGCAGGCCATGGGGCATCGTCAAGGTATGAAGCTAATTCTAATGTCCAGACCATAAATGTTATAACCTCCAGTTAAAATTAAAATTTTATAAAATGCTTTGTAAACTATTCAAAATCATGTTCGAAGTATTCAGTATTTCTTCCGAAACCATTGTAGGAATTCTTACTGAAACTTGAATCTTTTTTATTGCTTTTTATTTTTGCATCAAGCCTTTTTTCGAATATTTTTGCGGCATCATATCCGTAATGTTTACAAAGATAATTCAAAGCTATGACTTCTGCTATCACTGTAATATTTTTTCCCGGAAATATTGGCAGATTTATTGCCTCAATATCTACACCGAGTAAATTTATCATTTTCGAAATTATTCCCGTTCTGTCATATTCTTTCGTGCTGTCCCAGTCTTCAAGTTCTACGATTACTTCCACTCTCTTTTGATATCTTATTGCTCTTATACCAAAAATCTGTTTTATATCTATTATTCCCAGACCTCGTATCTCCATAAAGTGTTTAACTAGAGAAGTTCCCGCACCCATTAAAACACTTTCTGCTTTTTTTGATACGACTACAATATCGTCTGCAACCAGCCTGTGACCTCTCTCTACAAGGTCGAGTGTGATTTCACTTTTACCTATACCGGATTTACCGCATAATAATAAACCAACACCATAAACATCCACAAAAGAACCGTGTATGGCAACCTGTGTTGAAAATTGGTCATCGAGAAAATCACTTATGAAATTAATAAATCTTGTGGTTTGGTAAGGCGTAATAAATACAGGAATCTTGTTCTCATCTGCGGTTATTAAAAAATCATCAGGAACTTTGTTATTATCGGTAACAATTACACAAGGAATATCAAAAGAAAAAAACTTTTTTAACTTGATAAGTTTATCTTTTTTGGAAAGTGTTTTTAAATATTTGATTTCCGTATTACCAAATATCTGTACCCTGCTATGAGTGAATAAATCCACATAACCCGCTAATGCTAAGCCCGGTCTGTGCAGGTCTTTCTCTTTAATAACCTTTTCAGCAGAAATTTTTTTTAATGTAGCTTTTTTTAATTTGAACCTATCTTTGCATTCGTTGTAAAAAAAATCTACACCAATAAATTCCCTCTTAAATTCCTTAATGTCTTTGAATCTGTTCTGCAATAATTATTTATATTGATTTAAATTTCCCTGTGTCTTTTTTGTACTTTTGGTACTTGTTTTTATCTTTGTATTTATAAAGCTGGGTTTCAATTTTTACAACTGCATTATCTACGGCTTTTTCGAAATCACCCGCAGATTCTTTTGTTGTTAATATTTTATCTTTTAACTTGAAAATCAATACACAGTGTTTTGTGTCTGCCGGTGGTTTATCGAAAAAGAAAATTACATCCGCAAATAAAATATTTTCACTGTATTTTCCAAGTTCCTCTATTTTTTCCTTGGTATATTTTTTCAGGGAATCTTTAGCCTTAAAATGCCTTGCCGTTATGTTTATTTTCATATATCTGATATTAAATTTTTAAATTAATATTTTTTAATGAACACTTTTTTGCGAATATGCAAAACTATAATGTTAAATTCAACTAATAAATTTAAAAACTATTTTTTTGCATATTTTTGAAATTTTTTATTGTTTAACCTTTTTATTTTGCTTTAGTCGTTTTATTTTTATATGCAAAAATAATGTAAATAAATGACAGGTAAAAGAATATATTTAATATTTTTATCGATTACGCTATTATGGAACGTTTTTATCGTTTTCGCACCTATTTTACATAATTCTTTTGGCATTCTTAAGACCATATCCGACTTTTCTTATACTTTTTATTCTGTTACATGCCATCAGATTGATAATCGCTCATTCCATATCGTAGGAGAAAAATATGCTGTTTGTTCCCGTTGCCTGTCAATTTACTGGTCTTTTTTATTTTCGGTAATTATTT
Source organism: Ignavibacteria bacterium (assembly GCA_041653855.1). Lineage (GTDB taxonomy): Bacteria > Bacteroidota > Ignavibacteria > Tepidaquicellales > Tepidaquicellaceae > FEN-1279. The sequence goes on from JBAZEQ010000079.1 coordinate 4,878, forward strand.
ATCCATTTATTAAAGGATTAAATAATACAAAATTACCATCATTATGGCTTTTACTTATTCCCGGTTTATTATTATTTTTAGATGCTGTATTGGATTTGTTCGGTATTATCAATAATACTTTTATTTCGCGTTCGATTACTGGAGCATTAATTGGTTTTATTTTACCTTTTTATCTAATCCCGGGTTTTTATAATTTATTTAACGAACTTTTTATTTATTTTGAAAGCTATAAAACTGTGAAAGATAAAAAATAAAAAATATGGATAAACAACCGAACAGAATGGTACCAATAGTATACGGGACTTTTGTGATGACATCTATTTCCATACTTCCGTTTATTAATTTTATTAACCTGTTTTTTTGTTCAGGTATTATGCTTGGAGGCTTGGCGGGAGTGTATATCTACAACAAGCAACTCTCAGGCACTCAAATAAAATTAATGTCAAAAGACGGTGTAATGATTGGAATTTTGTGCGGAATTTTATCGGGAATTTTAGTCTCTGCTTTTAATTTTATTTTTATGCTTATATCCAAAAACAACCCGATTGATGAAACTCTTTCTTTTTTAAAAGATTTTTCTATGCCACCGGAAATTATGGTTCAAATGAATAAATTTTCGGATGAATTTAATAAATACGGTTTTTCACCAACTATTTCGGTTGTATCTTTGTTTTCGAATTTAATTATATATCCTTTGTTTGGTATGATAGGAGCAGTTCTTGGAGTTACGATTATAAATAAAAAAAATCAAAAATAACTTTAGAAAATTTAATTTTTAATATGTACGAATACACGGGAGCTATACACATACATTCAACTTTTTCAGATGGTACGGGAACTGTTGAAGAAATTGCAAAATTTGCAAATGAAGTGAATCTTGATTTTATTATTCTTACTGACCATAATACTCTTCTTGCTAGAGATGAAGGGATGGAGAAGTGGTTTGATAATACAATGGTGATAGTCGGATATGAGATTAATGACAGGAGTAATAAAAACCATTACCTTGTTATGGGATTAACGGAACTGATTGGTACTTTCAGAGTCTTATTTAACGGCGAACTTGGGTGCAATTTATCTGCCGAGGAATACGTAACTGAAATTAAAAAAAAGGGCGGAATCGGGTTTATAGCCCATCCATATGAAAAAAGAAATCAATACCCGGAACATCCTGCATATCCCTGGACAGCATGGAAAAGCAAAGATTTCGACGGTATCGAAATATGGAATCATATGAGCGAATGGGTAGAAGGTTTAAACGATAATAATAAAGTACAAAGATTTCTTCATCCTTTAAAATCAATAGAAGCTCCGGATAAAAATGCAGTAAAGAAATGGGATGAACTTAATAAAGAAAAAAAAGTTACTGCAATCGGTAGTGTCGATGCTCACGCACATAAACAAAATGTAATGGGCTTTTATACTCTGGAAGTATTTCCGTATAAAGTACTATTTAAATCGATCCGAACACACGTTTTACTTGATGAAGAAATTGAAAAAGGTAACGGCAAAAAATTCGATTTCTATAAAAAGAAAATTATTGAAGCACTAAGGTATGGTAAATCTTTTATAGTGAATCATTATTATGGCGATGGAAACGGTTTCAGATTCTTTGCCGAATATGATGGTGCTACATATAATCTTGGTGATGAAATTAATTTCGACAGGAAAAAAAATAAAAATATTATTTTTAATGCTTATATACCAAAGCAGGCTAAAATGAAATTGATGAAAGACGGGAAATGTTATGATGAGTATTCAGGTGTTGGTTGTGTTTGGGATACTAAAGAACCGGGAAATTACAGGGTGGAGTGCTGGCTTGGCGAAAAAGCCTGGATTTTCTCCAATCATATTAGAGTAAAAGATAAAAAGAAATAGAAAACATATTATGAAAATTGATAAAGAAAGATTATTAAGAAGAAAGAACCATTTTGTAGATTGTTATACAAAATCCATTCATTCCAATTGCGGGGTATTCGGAATATATAACCATCCCGAAGCCGCAATTTTAACTTATTACGGACTTCACGCTCTCCAGCACAGGGGACAGGAAGCGGCGGGAATAGTTTCCTGTGAATATATCGAAGATAAAAAGAAACATCATTTTAATGTGCATAAAGGAACAGGACTTGTACTCGATGTATTTGCAGATGAATTAGTTTTAACCGAAGATTTAAAAGGAAACTCTGCAATAGGTCATAACCGCTATTCCACTACAGGTGCTTCGGGGAAAAGAAATAATATTCAACCGTTTAAAGTAAATTATAAAGACGGAAACCTTGCCTTATCCCATAACGGTAACCTTACAAATACAAATTACCTCCGAAATAAACTTCAGGAAGAAGGTACGATTTTCCAAACCACTACAGATAGCGAAATTATTCTTCACCTTATTGCAAAGAGCAAGGAAAAATCTATCGAGGATAAATTGCTTGATGCGTTTTCACAGGTCGAAGGTGCCTATTCCGTCTGCATTTTAACCGATGACAAATTAATTGCAGTGCGTGACCCGTACGGTGTTAGACCTTTTGTAATGGGCTCGCTCGAAGATAGCTATTTATTTGCTTCGGAAACGACCTCTCTCGATATTCTGAATGCAGATTATATCCGCGATGTAGAGCCGGGAGAAATGATTGTTATAGATAGGGATGTTATTAAAAATAAAAAACCTAAATCAATAATTTTTAAAACTGTAGATAAATTCAAACACTGCATTTTTGAATATATTTATTTCTCCCGTCCTGACAGCCAGATATTTGAGGAAAAGGTCGATAAAGTTCGCAGGAATATTGGAAAGAATCTCGCAATCCAACAGCCACCACCGGAAAAAGATAACCCCGATAATGATGAAGAAAAAAAAGTAATAATCATTAATGTTCCTGATTCTTCAAATACAGCAACGCTTGGATATTTTAATGAAGCAATTAAACACACAAAAAACCTTAAACACGAATATGGTTTAATAAGAAGTCATTATGTAGGGAGGACGTTTATTCAGCCGGGTCAGGATAATAGGAAGTTAAAAGTCAAAGTGAAATTTAATATTGTTAAAGGTGTTTTATTTAATCGTAAAGTGGTTATTGTAGATGATTCGATTGTACGTGGAAATACTTTAAAACTTCTTGTTGAATTAATTAAAAAAGCAAATCCGAAAGAAATTCATTTACGTATCACTTCACCTCCTATTGTTTCTCCGTGTTATTACGGAATGGATTTTCCGTCGAAAGAAGAACTCATAGCAAACCAGCACAATGGAAACGTGGAAGAAATCCGAAAGGAACTCGGGGTAGATTCACTTGGCTATCTATCGCTTGAGCAGTTGCTCGATGCCGTTCCTTATACAGAGGAAAAAACAGATTACTGCACCGCTTGCTTCAGTTGCAAATATCCGATTTCTGTAGAAGATGTGGAGCATAAAGAAAAAGAAAATTTCGAAGATTAAAACGAAATGTTCCATCTCGTTTGTCATTCCCGCGAAAGCGGGAATGCAATAGATACACAAGTTATTTTACTAACGGAACAAAAAATATTATTATACTTTAAATTATTATACTTTAATAATTAAAACTTAACAAAATGAAAAACAGAAAAGGAATACTGTTTGTATTTTTACCATTAGTAATAACAATTTGTTTGTATGTGGTTTTCTATTCAAGAATTGAGAGTAAACCAAGCGATGCCGGTTTTTGGTTTATTTTTGCATTAGGGGCATCTGTAGGTGTTGCAATAACTCGTTCATTCCAATGGTTAAAAATAAAAAACAATGAATAATTAGGGGTTTTTCAGATGCTTTTAGTTACGTCCACTGAAGCGGACTAAATATCAACTGCGGCAAATAATGATTTCATTTTATTGATTAAGCTCTTTTTCAGTAGCCACGAGCTTTAGCTCGTGGAGAGGATTTGAATAATATTTTCTTATTATTAGCACTTTTTCAGTAGCCTCAACCATTGTGCTCTTTATATTCCGATTTATCGGGATAGCTCGTGGAAAGGATTTTGCTCTTTTTCAGTAGCCACGACCTTCAGGTCGTGGTTTAGATTCGTTCTTAATTGGGCTTTAGCCCAAAATATAATAAGTTAATGGCTAAAGCCGGGTTTGTGGTTTTACTACCCCACGAGCTAAAGCTCGTGGAGAGGATTTGAATAATATTTTCTTATTATTAGCTCTTTTTCAGTAGCCACGAGCTTTAGCTCGTGGAGAGGATTTTTAAAAATGACGGCTTTAGCCGATAATTTAAAAAACTATGCCTTTTATCAAAGTTTGGGTTCATCTGATTTGGTCAACTAAAAACAGGAGTAAATTTATCACTCCTGATTTAAAATACAAATTATACGACCATATAAAAGATAATGCACAAAAAAAGGAAATTTACGTAGATTTCATTAATGGGATTGAAGACCACATACATTTATTAATTTCTATTAAAGCTGAACAGTCTCTTTCCAAAATAACTCAACTAATTAAAGGTGAATCTTCATTCTGGGTGAATCAAAATAATTTGTTAGATAAAAAGTTTGAATGGCAGGACGAATATATTGCTGTGTCTGTGAGCGAATCTATGATTCCAAAAGTAAGAGAATATATAAAAAATCAGGAAGAGCATCATAGGAAGAAATCATTTGCTGAGGAGGTGGAGTTATTTTTAGAGAAATATGCTTTTAAAAAAGATGTTAATGGCTAAAGCCGGGTTTGTGGTTTTACTATCCCACGAGCTAAAGCTCGTGGCTATTGAGAAAAAACAAAATAGCCGTTGTTGGTGATTAACGAAGCGTCACTAACAATACAATTAATATTTTATCGTGTGTTTTTTAAAGTTCTTTTTCAGTAGCCTCAACCATTGTGCTCTTTTACATTCCGATTTATCGGGATAGCTCGTGGAAAGGATTTTGCTCTTTTTCTGTAGCCATGTCCTTTAATAGTATTTTTCGAAGGATATGACCTTAAATAGCTCTTTTTCAGTAGCCACGACCTTCAGGTCGTGGTAGCGAGGTACTCTTTATTGGGCTTTAGCCCATAAAATATAAAGTAATAATAATTATGAAAAATATTTTTTTTCTGTTCGTTTTGCTTATTTTCACTAATGTATTTTCTCAATCTTCTAGATCGGAA
>JBAZEQ010000080.1:0-5205 GCA_041653855.1 Ignavibacteria bacterium
AAAATTTCTATCGAAAGAGATGATTGTAGAAATAGGGGAGAGATTGGATAAAAAAGAAAATGTAATCATCCTGCAAAATCGCAGGGGATACCATGCTTATCTCGAATGTGTAAAATGCGGTAGTGTTGAAAAATGTCCTAAATGTTCGATACCTTTTACTTATTATGCATCGATAAATTTATTAAGATGTAATTTTTGCAGAGAGACAAAAAGTGTTATTACAAAGTGTTCTGAATGCGGATGTGGCACTATTATTCCAAAAGGAACCGGAACGGAGAGAGTGGAGGAGAAGTTAAAAGATATTTTTCCAAAAGCAAAAATTCAGCGAGTCGATACGGATTCGGTTACAAATAAAAAATACCAGCAGGTTTTAAAAGATTTTTATGACGGTAAAATAGATATACTTGTTGGAACGCAGATGATTTCAAAGGGGCTGGATTTTCCTAATGTTACTCTGGTGGGAGTTATTAATGCCGATATTGGTTTGTTAAATCCCGATTTCAGGGCAACCGAAAAGACTTTCCAGATTCTAACGCAGGTAGCCGGAAGAAGTGGAAGAAGTGATATAAAAGGTGAAGTATTAATACAAACAAGTCATTCAGAGTTTTTTGTGTTCGAAGATGTAAGAAATCAAAACTATAAAGATTTTTATGAGAAAGAATTGCGGACGCGAAAAGATTTGAGCTATCCGCCGTTTAGCCGTATTGCTATCATCGAGACTAAATCCACAAACCGGAAACTATCCGAATCTAAAATAAAAGAAATTTATAATCTTTTAGTTAAAATAGATAATAAAAAGTTATTAAATCTATATCCGCCGGCACCACCACTTTTTTCAAAATTAAAAAACTTTTATAGATATCATCTATTAATAAAATCCCCAAAATCCAAAGACCAGTCAGGAAATTATCTTATTAAAGTATTAAATGCAGTTGAAGAATATTCTTCGAAATTCCTTTCCTCAAAAATACGAATTACCATAGATGTTGATGCAATAAATCTGCTCTAAAATGTTAGAGGTCAGATGTTAAATGTTAGATGTTAAATGTTAGATGTTAGATGTTAAATGTTAGATGTTAAATGTTAAATGTCAAATGTTAAATATTAAATGTTAGATGTTAGATGCAAATATTTATATGCTCTTAATTTAACATTTAACATTTGTAACTTGTACATTGAATGTAGTGCCCCTGCAAGGATTTGAACCCTGACTAGCGGTTCCGAAGACCGATGTGCTATCCATTACACTACGGGGGCTGTATGCAAAATAATCATTTTTAATAATTTTTAACATTCATTTTCAAAATAAAATATTAATTAAGCATTAAGCCAAAATATTTTATCAAATATTTTCGGCTAAAGCCATAATTTTTTAATGTTCATTATCCCCGTCGTAAACGACGGGGAAATTATTATTTTAATATTATCCCACCGTTTACAGTGGGGGTAGTAGATAACACAAAAGTATTGGGCTTTAGCCCCAAAACTTAAATATTATCGATAAATAATAAAATATTTTTAAAAGATATAAAATAATTTCTAAACTTTTTGAAATAAAATCATTTGATTTAGCAATATTTCTTTTGGACTTTTTATTTTTCTTAAATAAAACCCTTTTGCTAATCTTAAAAACCTGCTTAAAAATATTTTTTGTAATAATAATCATTGTTTGATTTATATTACAAATCTAGAAATCATCTATTTTTAATATTAAGGGAGGGAATTCCCTTTTTAGGGAAGATTTTTTCGCCATTTCTTATAACTATCATAATATTTCTCGTAACAGTCATTTAACCAATCAATTAAATGACCATTTTGCTTATGGAATAAATTCAAAAAATGATTATTGTTTTTATGCCTTTCATATTGTATATAAAAAGCTGTTTGCCAAGTTATGGAATGTTTTTTGAATACTTCTCTTAATATAAATTTTTCTTTATCTGTAATTTTATTATCAATTTTAATACTCATATATTCTCCATAGTATGGTAAATATTGTAATTTAATTCCTTTCAAAAAAGAAACTTCTGTAATATGCCCAAATTCTTTATTTATTCCTTCTCCTCTTAACACAATTAATGCAAGTTCAGTAGCATGAATTGAATTTTCAAGACGACCTATATTATAACTAATATCACTAAGAAATTTAATTAATGTTTCTTTAAATTCTTTGCTTTTTCTTTTTAGTCCTTTTATTGTAAATTCATATTTTCTTTCAAAATATTCATTTAAAAAATTCCTTCTAAATATCATTTTTGCAAAACCTTCATTTGAAAAAGTAAAAGAAGACCATTCAATATTATTTTCAAAATTTATTGAACTAAAATTTTTCAAATTGCTATCTTTTTTTATTAAATCTATTAAATATTTTTGTGCTTTTTTATCCCCATTTATTTGTCGTTCTAATTCTTTTTTTAAATTATTCCATAATTCAGGTTTATTCGTAAATAATACAAAGTCATATTTTTTATCTTCAGGTAATTTTTCTTCATTTTCTTCAATTGAAAATGGAATATCTAAAATTGAGTAGTTATCATATGATATTTCTTTTTTCATATTCATTCCCTTAAAATTTTAAATAGCTTGAAACCCTTGTAAATATTGAATAATAGCTAATTACTATTGCAATTTCATATTACATTTAGGGCAATATTTTTCATATACCTTCATACTTATTCCAATTATAATAAAAATAATTCCGATTAATACAGTCGCAAATATTACACCTGCAATAATCATAATCACCCCACCCGTTGAAACCTTTTGCCTAGTAAAAGGATATATTTTATTATGACAAAAAAAACATTCAATTTCAATGTTACTTTTTAAAGAAGTTGTTACTGAATTAACTGAAACAGCTTGAGTTTTATTTTGGGGGGGATCTCTTTTTTATTTATTTTATGAATGAGATAAAAAACTAAATAAATTAAACCTATTCCTGTAATGGCTAAATATATGAGGAAATCATTATCATTCATAACCCTACCCCTTTTTATTTGTTTCAGAAACTTATTCACAATTTCCGAAATAATCAATATAATTGTTATTACCGCTTTGTTGAGTATCTGCTTTAGCAGGGTGTTTAAGTCTGCTTTAGCAGACATCACCAAAAGCAACAAATTGCGAGTTATTGGTGTCGCTACGCTTTAACACAAACAGCGGCAATATTAATATATATTGGACTCCTAAAGGAGTCCTGCTTTTCCGATACATTCTTGTTACTAATATTTGACTCTTAGTAGAGTCTTCAATTTAGATAAATCAGAATAACTCCATTAGGTCGTAAACTCGCCGTGGAGAGAGTTAAATATCAGTAACAAAAAAAGAGAATAATATACGACTCCTTTAGGAGTCAAATATTAATATTGAATTTTTTAGAGATTTAATTATAAAAAAAAGTGACGTGTACTTAATGAATTTATATATTGTTTTCAATATTAACCTAAAACCATAGTCTCCTCACTTTCTTTTCACATCTAAATATTATGTTTTCAATAAATAATATCTCTTTTCTGATTTATTTTAAGCATAAAAATGGCACCATTTTTGCTACAATATATTAAAGGGTTAAATCTTATTTTAAATATTATGGAAAGTATTAACAGTACTACAAACAGGTTCTTTCTCAAAACAAAGATTTACAACAAGATAGAAGAAATAAGCAAGTGTCTTGGTGCGGCAGTAGAATTTAATTTGCCTTCTAACGGGAATGTAAATTTAGTTCTTATAGACAAAGACGGCAGAATGATTTACACGTTGATAGATAATGAATACTTAAGAAAGGGATTGTACTCAAAGCAATTTGATATTTCTAATATTCCAGGAGGTGATTATGTGTATAGTTTTAAAACAAAGAATATAGAGCAGACAAGAGAATTAAAACTAATAAAATAGTATTTTATTCTCCTTTTTCCTCTCCCCAATCTTTACGGAACTCCGAAAGGTCTTTCGTAAAGATTTTTTTATATTTATGTTAAAGAGGAACTTATATCAAGAAAAAATTATTTACATTAGTAAACTAAATTAACATAAGGAGAACAAAACTTGAGAAAAGTGCTTTTTAACGGAATTACGCTATTTGTTTTTTTAATTATTGCATTTTCTATTTATAGCTGCAATAGCGATTCAACAGCTCCAACGCAAACGGGAAACGCATATGATAATAACACGATTAACGGTAATATAACTTTTGTTGATTCGTTATTTACTCTAACGGATACGACTTCATCAGGAGGTTATTATGCAGTATCCGCTTTTGCAACATGGCCTTCACAACCCACGCAGGTTGCAGTAATTAATCCTGTAAAAGTTGGTAATCAGTGGCAGGCTAATTATAAAATTATCGGTTTAAATAATGGTAGCTACACAATTGCATTTGCCTGGATAAAAAAGCCTTATGCAGGGACATATTTCTTAGGTGTCTACGATACTTTAATGTCAAACGATACTCTTCACAATGTGCAGGTTTTATTTGGAGAGCATCCAAAAGCAACAATATCCAATAATGCAGGAGTTGGCAATTTTGATTTTATTGCATATTTAGATACAGCAAAGAAAATTCATAAAATGTAATATCGATATTCTTACAAAATCTAAATCTCTCGATTATACACTTTGAAAATTTTATTATATCTATTCTTATTCTCAATAAATTATTCGATTTTATTCGCTCAGGGACAATCCGGTATATCCGGTTTTGTCCTTGACGGAAATAATAATGAAGTTGTGAATTCTGTTTCGGTAAAATTATCTTCTAAAGATAATACATTTGAAGCTAAATCTCTGACTGATTTATTAGGACATTTTGCATTTAAAAATCTTAATATTGGTAGCTACCAGATAATATTTTCCCGGATAGGTTATCAGATGACAATAATGGATTTTAGCATAGATGATATCGAATTAAAATCCATTATTGTATCTTTAAAACCGGTAGAGGTTGAAATTGAAAAAATAAATGTTACCGCAACACGTACCGAGCAGACACTTCAGAAAACTCCGTCATCGATTAATTTAATTTCAAGCGAAAGCATTCAGCAAAAAAATAAATTTACTTTTGATGAAGTTTTGCAGGATGTTCAGGGAATAACAATAAACAGAACAAGCGGAATAAATGTAAATGCCTTGTCGATTCGCGGAAGTTCCGATGTTGCAGGTGGTGGAATCGGTAATAGGGTTCTGCTTTTACTTGATGGCAGACCATCA
>JBAZEQ010000081.1:0-9764 GCA_041653855.1 Ignavibacteria bacterium
CGGCTCACTAAAATATTTCAATTCTTTTAAAGCGGCAAACTTCCACGTTCGTTTGCCAACGTTAGAATCCGTATCTATAATTTTAGGAAGGTTAAGGATTTCGTTTATGGAATCGAGCTTGATAAGATTACGGAACAGGTATCTTGCTTCTTCTATTGACCATTCTTTAGATAAATCCTGAATGCTTTTAATTAGCTGGTTTGAAATAGCCGGACTGCTTGAATATAAATCGAACCATTCCCAGTTTTTATTAAAATCAAATTCATAATTAATTTGTGCAGGGACAGTTTTTGCATTTAAAAGTATAAGCAAAAAAAGAAAAAGATATGAAAGTAATTTTTTCAAATATTATGGATATAAATTATATAATTTCCGTTATCAGGCGTATCTCTTTTAAAACACAATCAATTCCGGTAAGCTCTATAATTGTTCCCGTTTTAACGGTTGCCTTGCCTTTTGTGTGGGCAATTACGGCAATCTGTTCACAATGTATGATATCATATTTAGTAGCCTTTTGGAGTTGGTTAATAACATCTTCCCACAGATGATTGGAGTTGTAAAGAATAAGCTGACGAATAACATTCGTAGTATTTTCTGTTGTTATTTGTTTGTTATCTTTAACTTCCATAAAAATTATTTATTTTCTCGAAAACTTACAGATTAATTCACAAATATCATCCTGTTTTTTCCTGTACGGTTTGCTATTTGTTCCGGTTCCGTTCATAGCAATATAAAAAATTATTGGCTCATTGTCACGTGATATGGCGTACCCTGTAAGGGTACTTACACCGTTGATTGTACCTGTTTTTGCGTGTACATTTTTTTCGGCTTCGGTTCCCTGCATCCTGTCTTTCAGAGTGCCATCGATTCCGCCTACCGGTAAAGATGCATAAAAAGAATCGAAATTTTTTACATCGTCGAACATATATTTTAGAACCTGCATATATAAATCGGATGTTACGAGGTTATATCTTGTCAGTCCGGACCCTTCGAGTATTTCGTAATTGCTTCGCGTAACACCAATAGAGGATAGAAAATCTATCACGGCGGCACTGCCATTTTTCAGGGTTCCGGGAGGACTTTTATAATTTGCGCCGATTACTTTAAACACAGTGATAGCGGATTGGTTATCACTGATTTTATTCATATTGTAAATTACATCTATCAAAGAGCGGGAGATACTTGTAATCTCTTTTGATATACCCGGCGTAACTCCCGAGACAACTATGCCATCGAATTTTATATTTTGTGAAGAGAGTTCATCGGCAAGAAGTTTTGCGGCTGAGTATGCGGGGTTATTACTTCCCTTGTTTTTATCCAGGCTTAGGGCGCAGACATAGGGCCAGTATGTGATTTTCGTGTCCGAGCTGTAATAATTTGCAAGCCCATAATATTCATCATCCAGATATGAATTGTCATAAACGATGTTGCCCGTTATACTTTTTATGTTTTTTCCGATTATGGTTTTTGCAGCCTGCACGATATCGTAAGAACTTAAATCAGGGTCGCCGTAACCTTTGATATACAAATTCCCGTTTATTATGCCGTCGTTTAAATTATTATCGTCTGAATAAATTACGGTTTTAAATACGTAATTAGTTCCAAGTGTATAAAAAGCGGTTGCTGAAGTAATCACCTTTGTTATGGAAGCGGGAATCATCTTTGCTTCCGGCTTATACGCATAAAGCAAATCATACTTCGAGGCGCTTGCAATCTGGATGGATACACTGCAGTTTACGGTTGCAACGATACTATCCAATCTCGACTGGAAGATTTTTATATTATCCGATACTTTATTGTTTGAAAAAGATAAAGTGGATACAAAAAGTATTATTAATATCGAAAAATATTTTACTGATTTATTTTTCATTTGTGTATTTTCGTATTATCTTATCAGCTTTTTTTAATATTGATTTTGATTCGTTAAAAGTCGTTTTTTCGAGTCCTGCTTTAAATGTACACCATTTGAAATTCACCACTTCTTTGTAATCAATTTTTACCTTCTTGTTTTTTGCTTCAGCTATAAAATAATTAACTTTTTTTAAAATTTTAACACCTTTTCCATTGGTAAATTTATAAGATTCCTTTAATAGAACACTTTTTTTTATAAGTTGAATATCGCTAATACTGGTTTCCTCTTTAAGTTCACGAAGCGCGGTTTTGAGTTTTGTTTCATTTCCGTTTGCGTGTCCTTTTGGAAATGACCAGTGCCCTTTTTGATGTTTGATTATGAGGTATTTAATCGAACGCGGGAATCGATAGAAAATAATTACTCCCATAGATTGGTCAGTTTTCATTTACGTCTCCTTTTGCGTTATTCCAGATTACATCCATCTCCTCGAGTGTCATATCTTCGGGGTTTATTCCTTTTGATTTTGCGAACTCTTCGATTTTTTTAAACCTATTAGTAAATTTTGATATGGTTCTTCGTAAAGCATCTTCGGGATTTATTTTAAGAAAGCGTGCATAATTTACAATTGAAAATAGAACATCGCCGAATTCATCTTCTATCTTTTTGTGTTCCATTTCGTTTTCTATATTGTGTTTCAGTTCCCCTATCTCTTCGAGGATTTTATCGTATACTGGTTTCGGGTCTTTCCAGTCAAATCCCACTTTTGCGGCTTTCTCCTGTATTCTGTATGCTTTAAAAAGTGCGGGAAGTTCATTTGGCACTCCGTCGAGAATGGATTTTCTTCCCTCATTACGTTTCAATTTTTCCCAGTTGATTTTCACCTCTTCGCTTCCTGAAACCTTCACATCTCCGAATATATGAGGATGTCGTGCAATTAATTTTTCTTTTTCGATTTCGATTACTTCGTTCAGGGAAAACGTATTTTCTTCTTCACCTATCGAAGAATGGAAAACTACCTGTAAAAGGATATCTCCGAGTTCTTTTTTAAGCTCTGTAATGTCGTTATTATCAATGGATTCGAGGACTTCGTAAGACTCTTCCAGCAGGCATCGCCTAAGGGATTCGTGAGTTTGTTCCTTGTCCCAGGGACACTCCCGTCGTAGCCGTTTAACAATTTCAAAAAATTCAAGAAAATTATTCTTTAGTAACTCTTTATTATTCATTATAAAAATTTAGTAATTAAACATATTAATAAATTGAGGTTTTTAATTCAATTGAATAATGAAGGGAAAATGATTAAAACTATTTTTTCTATTCTATTTTTAATATTTTACACTCTATGCGAGCATTTATATCTTTAAATCTTAGTGAAGAAAAAAAACAGGAAGTTTATGGGATTCAAAGTAACGTGAAAAAACTTCTCGATGACAGAACTGTCGATTCCATAAAATGGGAAAACCGGGATAAATTTCACTTGACGGTTTTTTTTCTCGGGGATTTATCCGAAAGTATGGTTCGGGATATTTCGGCGGACCTTGAGAAAATAAATAAGGAAATTGATTTTAGCGAAATGAAATTTACTTCATCGGGTATTAATGCTTTTCCTAAATTAAGATATCCAAAAGTGCTTATTGTTGAGCTTGAGAACCCTGACGGTAACGTGTTCCACTTTTACAATAAAATTTGTGAGAAGCTAAATAAATACGGATTCAAGCCTGACAAGAAATTTCACCCTCATATAACGCTTGGCAGAGTGAGAAGAGACAAGAAAATAAATCTGGAATTACTAAGAAATAAGATAAAAATAAATTTCAATTTTACATTGAGCAATTTTTGTTTGATGGAGAGTAAGCTGGATTCGCGAGGCTCGGTATATAAAGAAATTAAAAGATTTACCCTTGGTTAAATTTATTGCAGTACTTTTCTATTAATATGCTGGCATCTTCAAAACCCAATTCCTTAGCTTTTTTCCAGTCGGTACAGGAATTTTTTATATCGTCGAGTATTCTGTAAGTTACACCCCGGTTATAATATGCTTCGGCATAGTCTGGTTTAAGTTTTATTGCTTTTGTAAAGTCTTTTATTGCCTTACTATATTTATGAAATTCTTTTCCAAACAATAAGCCTCTTGAAAAGTATACTTCAGCCAAATCGGAATTCATTTCTATTGCAACAGTAAAATCCGAAAGTGCTCCCGAAAAATCTTTGATTTCGTATTTTTCCAGTCCGTTTTTGTAGTAATCTTCTGCGTTGTTTGTGTATCTGTATTTTTTCATAAAAAGGGAATTAAAAAATGTTAATCTAATAAATCTTTATGAAAAATAAAATTTAAATGATAGTCATTACAAATTCAAAATATCAACTAAAAAAGGTACATTAAAGTATCCCTATTCACTCCGTTAATAGGAATTAGTTCGACTTACAAATTTCAATTCACTGCGTTTTTGAAATTTGAGTCTTACTAAAAATAAAAACGGCAAATAAGGTAAGGAGGAGGAACCAAATTTGCCGAAAAGGAGGCGAACAATAAAAAAACTATGAAAACAAAATTTACAATATAAAAATACTGAGAATCAAAAAATTTTTATATACCAAAATTTTTCTCTTTATGCTTTTCCGCTACCAAAGCGGGTTTAGAAACATTTGAAACAGAAGTAATAATTAATTGTAACTTTCTTTTAATCTCTTCACATAGTTCAAGTGAAATTCTTTTATCAGTTTTACGAGCATTTCTATTTCTTTTCTCGGAGGAAGAATGGTTGTTCTGAAATGTAGTGTTCCCGGCATTTGCCCGAATCCGGAACCCGGTACAACACATATTCCCGTTTCTTCTAATAAAGACATACAATATTCCGAATCTCTTTTTGCTTCATACTTTAATCTTTCTTCTTCGCTCATAGCATTTGGGTCAACACCATTTTTGTGCGGAAGTTCGAATTTTACATAAGCATACATTGCACCTTGAGGTATTTCGGTTGACATACCTTCGATTTTATTCAATTCAATTCCAAGAATTTCAGACTTTGCTTTCAGTTCGCTTAATATTCCGTTTTTTTCTTTTTCATAAAGTTCATAAGATTCATCTCCGGGCTGCGGTGGATTTACCATCAGATAAGTAACGATTTGTCCGTCAACATTGGAGCAAAGACTGATAGATTGCAGTTTTATAATCTGTTCAAAAACATCCTCTATAACATTTCTTATTTCAAAATATCCGCCTCTATGCCCACACTCACCAAGGAAACCTTTCGATACGGAATGGAAACTGAAAAGTGTAATATCTTTTTCGTTCAATTCGTTCATAGCTTTTGCAAAAGAATAGAACTTTGAGCCTTTCAGGTATACATTTTCTTGATAAACTTCATCGGCAAGAATGGAGAGATTATATTTCTTTGCAAATTTAATTATCATTTTAATATTATCGAGCGAAAGCACTGCCCCTGTTGGATTTCCCGGGTTTATTATAGCTATCGCAACCGGGTTAATTCCTTTTTTCTTTGCATTTTCAATGCTTTCGATAAGTATACTTTCATTCAACTGCCACGAATTATTTTCGTCAAGATAATACCCGACTTGCTTTCCCCCGTAAAGAGTAAGTGTTGCACTGTAAAGCGGATACTGTGGAATAGGAATCATAATTCCGTCATTTTCATTTTTCAATAAAACCGTGAGTACGGATTGAACACCCTTGCTTGCTCCGTCTGTAAGTATGATTTTATCTTTATCAGCCGGAATACCGTCGCGTTTTTGTATAAACTCTGCTATTGCCTGTCGGATAAATGTAATACCGGCGCTTTGTGTATATGCACCTGTACCCGTTGGGTTTTTTTCGAGAATATATTTTGCTCTTTCGATTAAATCTTTCGGGAATATTTTTTCTACTTCCGGTATATTCATTAGTTCGGGATATTCAAGCATACTTAAAACCTGTCTTATGTAGGTTAAGGGTTTCTGTTTTAACGCCTGTGGATTTCCTATGTTACAATAAATAATTTTCTTTCCCTGCTCTTCGAGTTCCTGTGCTCTTAATACTATTTTTCCCCTGACCGCATACTGGGCTTCGATAAGTCTTGAATTTATGTTTTTAATGTTAATCATAAAATAAATATTTAGTTTTTTTGACGTGTCTGTATACAAAGTTACAAGATTTAAAATCTCAATAAAAGTCCCAAAAAACGGACAAAAAATAATGTTTGTTTTACAGTATAATTGTATTTGATTGTGAAAGCTTTCTCATTTTGAGCCTTATAATAAAATTTTGATACGTTTTTCTGTTTTACAATCAAAATTTTATTAAATTTTAAGTGTTTTTTAGGCACGGTAATTGTAATAGTGTATTATGAAGAGAAGTTAAGAGTTTCCTTTAAAACTCAAAAAGTTCATAATAACATATCCCTCAGTACCTCATATACTCCTTAAATTTTTAAGGAGTATTCTTTTTTATACCCCCTAAGAATTAATCAACGGGTTAAAATTCTGAATTTTAGTAAGACTTTTATTTTACTATTTTGAGTAATAATAAATTATATGGCAGAAAAAATTATTATTTTAAAAGACAGAAGATTGCTGAATGAAAACACGCTTGCTATGTGGTTCGATAAAAAAGGCAGCGGTTTTGAATTTGAACCCGGACAGTATGCAAAAATTACTCTTCTTGAACCGATATATAATGACAGCGAAGGAAATTCAAGATTATTTTCCATCAGTACTTCCCCTACGAAAGATTATTTAATGTTCACTACTCGTGCTTTAGATACGGCGTTTAATAAAAACATACTTGAAATCCCGATTGGTTCAAAAGCATCTATAAGTGAGCCGGGTGGAAATACGGTGCTACACAAAGATTCGAGTATTCCGGCGGTGTTTTTAATAGGAGGAATCGGAATCACCCCGGTAAGGTGTATGGTGGAATATATTGTCGAAAGTAAGTTGCCGTATAAAGCGTATTTATTTTATTCAAACCCAAATGCAAAATCTATGGCTTTTTTCGAGGATTTCAAAAACTGGGCAAGAGTATATCTCGATTTTAGATTCATTCCAACAATAGACGATTCAACCGATAGAGACTGGAAATACGAAACCGGTTATATCAATAAAGAATTAATACTGAAAAATATTCCTGACATAAATAAACCAATATATTACATAGTTGGACCCCCTGCTATGGTTGATGCGATGGAATCACTCATACAGGATTTAGGTGTTAAAAAAGAGAATATTAAACTTGAAAGATTTTAGGTTATGAAATCAATATCGAAATTTACCGGCAAGGTTGGAAACTATGTAAAGTACCGTCCGGGCTACCCGGAGGCAATTTTGCATTTACTTGATAAGGAAATTGGTTTTGACCAATTTAAAGATGTTGCCGATATAGGCTCGGGACCGGGAAAACTATCAAAATTATTTTTAAATAATGATAATCTTGTTTACGGAGTAGAGCCGAACGATGAAATGCGTGAAGCAGGTGAAAAATTGCTGGAAGATTATATTAATTTTATCAGCATTAAAGGTACAGCGGAATTTACAGCCCTTGCCGATAGAAGTATTGATGTAATCGTATCAGGACAGGCATTTCATTGGTTTGATTCCGAAAAAGCAAAAATCGAATTCAACAGGATATTGAAACCGGGTGGATACGTAGTTTTAATCTGGAATAAAAGAGATATGGAAACTTCGGAATTTATGAAGGAATACGAAAAGCTTGTTTGTGAATGCTGTCCCGAATATAATCCTGACCTGGATTTAAACGAAAAGACGTTTAATAAATTTTACGGAGTAAAAAATTTCCACCTTGCAAATTTCAGGAACTCACAGGTATTTGATTTCAACGGACTTAAAGGAAGACTGCTTTCGGCTTCTTACGCTCCATCGGAAATAACCGCAAACAAAGAAATATTAAGCAGGCTTAAAGATATTTTTGATAAGCGAAATAAAGACGGCAAAATAAAATTTGAATACAACACAAAAGTGTATTTTGGAAAAATTAAAAAATAAAACTATTTTAAAACAAAAATATGAAAACAATAATAGAACCATTTAAAATAAAATCTGTTGAGTACGTAAAAACTACAACAAGACAGGAAAGAGAAAAAATATTAAAAGAAGCTTTTTACAATCCGTTTATGATACCGGCAGAAGATGTATTGATTGATTTGCTTACCGATAGCGGAACTTCCGCAATGAGTGCGAAGCAATGGGCGGGAATACTGGATGGCGATGAAGCCTATGCGGGTTCGAAGAGCTACTTCAGGTTTGAAAAAGTTACAAAAAAAATATTCGGCTTTAAACATATTATCCCTGTTCACCAGGGACGAGCCGCGGAAAGAATTCTTTTTACAAAGGTATTAAGCGATATAGATTCAGACGGAAGATTTATTAATGCCGGAAAAGGAAAATATATTCCAAGCAATAATCACTTCGATACAACACAAGCTAATATTGAATTCAACGGCGGAACAGCAGTTGACCTCGTAATCGAAGAAGGAAAACACCCCTCGAAGATTCATCCTTTCAAAGGAAATATGGACACGAATAAACTGGAAAAATTTATAAAAGAAGTTGGTGCAAAAAACATTCCTGTTTGTATGATTACTATTACGAATAACACCGGCGGCGGACAGCCTGTTTCGATGGCAAACATCAGAAACGTAAGCAAGATTTGTAAAAAACATAAAATCCCGTTTTTCATCGATGCGTGCAGGTTTGCAGAGAATGCCTATTTTATAAAAATGAGAGAAAAAGGTTACGCGAAAAAATCCATACTCGAGATTTGCAAAGAAATGTTTTCTTATGCGGACGGATGTACAATGAGTGCGAAAAAAGATGCATTTGCAAACATAGGCGGATTTGTCGCTATGAATAACGAAGAGTGGTACGGGCAATGCAAGAATTTATTGATTATCACCGAAGGATATGAAACTTACGGCGGACTTGCCGGTAGAGATATGGAAGCGATTGCACAGGGTTTAGAAGAAATATTGGATGAAAGTTATCTGCATTACAGGATTGTATCGACGAAGTATCTTGGCGACAGGCTCTTAAAAATGGGTGTTCCCATAATTCAACCTCCCGGCGGACACGCTATTTACGTCGATGCAAAAGGACTGCTTCCGAAAATTCCCGTCGAGCAATATCCCGGACAGGCACTTGTTATTGAACTTTATAAAACCGGTGGAATCCGTGCAGTAGAAATCGGCAGTATTATGTTCGGTAAATATGATAAGAAGGGCAAATTTATTCCTGCAGATATGGAACTCGTCAGGCTTGCAATTCCACGCCGAGTATATACTCAGAGCCATATTGATTATGTGCTTGAAGTCTTTGCCGAAGTAGTAAAGAACAAAAATAAAATCAAAGGTGTTAAAATTGTGTGGGCTCCGAAGTTTCTTAAACACTTTACGGCAAGATTCGCACCTGTAAAATAGTCTATAGAGTTCGTAGAGTTTATTGAGTCAGTAGAGTTAATAAATTCAATTGTCTTCGTTCCGAAGCCCTTGCTTCGGAACGTTTTTTTTACACTCCACCGCTCTTTTTACTTGCATTGCAAATTCAAATTTGTTAGAATACTATCAAATTAATTAGTTTTATGAAAACCCTTAAATTTTTTTTACTATTTGTTCTTTGCTATTTGTTATTTGCTATTTGTATCTTTCCGCAGGATTTCTCTCTCGTCGAATCCGTCCCGGTCGAGACAAGTCTCGAACAATCGAAATTGCCAAGAGTCTCCGACATCTGGCTGGATATGATTACGGGTGCAACGGAAACAATCGACATAGAAACATTTTACATTGCAAACGAAAAAGGTGAAGTGCTTGAAAAAATCCTGAAAGCAATCAAAGACGCCGCATCCCGCGGTGTGCAGGTTCACATTATGATAGATGAAAGTTTTTACAACTCAAGCGAAAAATCCGCA
>JBAZEQ010000082.1:0-9756 GCA_041653855.1 Ignavibacteria bacterium
TATTTATCAATAAATGCTTAAGCGGTGTAAATTTACCATCGCTAATTAGTTTATATGATAATATGATACCTCAATATTATAACGATTCTTTAATGCTGAGACACGTAAGAAATTTAAAAATCGAATCTAAAATAATAAATTCCGAATACCTTTCTGCATTAGAAAATATTGACGAAATAATTACGAATTATAACAATCCATATGAGTTATTATATGCTAATATTGATAAATTAAGAATATTAGGAATTCTCGATAGTAATTTGCAGATTGGTGATAATCCATCTTATAGCAACTTTAACGTTAATAAGGAAATTGCTAAGATGATTAGAGCTGATTTAATTGAAAATAAAAGTAATAAAATTGCATTAAAAAAATATAATGAATCAAAACTGTCTGATAAAAAGTATAAAGATAATAAAGAGTTAATATTTAATAATCTTTATAAAAGATTACAACAGGATATTTTGGAATACGAAAAAACCGGTAAGATTAATAAAGATAAAGTTATTACAGAAAAAATAATTTATGATATAATAAGTAACAACTATGTTCCCAACGTTCCCTCTATTAGTACAAAATTGAAGTTTCTGAATAAAAACCAATTAAATAATATAACTCCAAAGGTATATTCATTATCCCAAAACTATCCAAATCCCTTCAATCCGGTAACGAAAATAAATTATGAATTACCAAAAGATGGCAAAGTAAGATTAATAATTTATGATATTCTCGGACGTGAAGTTAAAACTCTTGTTAATGATTTTAAAACAGCCGGAAGATATACAATCGAATTTAATGGTAATCAACTTGCAAGTGGAATTTATTTCTACAGGATTCAGGTTGTAGATCTGACTGGGCGGACAGGTGATTTTGTTTCAGTAAAGCGTATGGCTTTAATCAAATAGAGTCACTAATTAAATGATTACACTGATTTCACTGAAATTTTTGAAATTTTAGTGCATAATAAAAATTCCCGTTCTTGATTTTTTTAAGAACGGGAATTTTTTCCAGATTGATTTTTTATATTCCGTGCCATAATTTATTATGGTTTATTCTTTATTCCTTGAAATATGCTTTTTCGCTGTATATCTGTGATTGCGTTTGGCAGGACAGTGGCATCTCTGTATCATTCGTATTTTAGAGTTCCAATAGAAAACATTGTTGCTCTGACCATTTTAATAATACACTGATAAATTAAATAATAAAATTAAAAACCACAACGTGGGCAACAGAAGCAACTACAACAACGTTGCTACAAACATCAAATTTGTAAAATCAATGATTTATTCTTAATTTTTGAAGAACGCATTGCTCTTACATTATATCTGTAATAATCGGTTTTATTAGCATCATTTTTGTTCTACTTTCATTTTTATTATTGTAGTGTGAATATGTTTTATTTAAGAATTTATTTTTATATATTTAATAAGTTACGAATTTTATATATTTTTAAGTGAAGAAAGAGATTTTTTATATTTCGAATCTTTTATCGGTATTCAGGATTGCACTTATCATTCCTGTATGTTTTTTGTTTTTATCGAATTTTGAAAATAACAAATGCTTCATTCTTTACGTATTACTATTGATGTATGTTACTGATTTATTAGATGGCTATCTTGCAAGAAAGCTGAACCAGGTAAGCGAACTCGGAAAAATTATAGATCCCTTAGCCGATAAACTTGCAGTAGGTTCGATTGCCATTTTAATGTTTATTAAAGGATTAATACCTTTATGGTTTATTATCATAGTGATTTTAAGGGATTTATTAATTCTTATTTTCGGATTATTTTTAAAACGGAAGAAGAAAGTTGTACTGATGTCAAATTACCCGGGCAAAATTGCCGTATTTACAATTGGTTTGGCATTAGTATTTTCAATCTTCATAAACACTGAACTTTTAAGATTTATTAGTAGTTTGTTATATTATGTATCTACAATATTAATAATTTATTCATCGTTTTTATATTATAAAAGGTTTAAACAAACATAGGAGAAAACAACTATGGCAATTGAAGAAACAGGAAAAACAATAAAAAGACCAAGACCAAAAAGAATCACTACATTAACAAGAAAAGATGTAGAGAAGAAGATGGAAGATAAGCTCTTGGGTAAAAGGGTAACCAGAAAACTCATTGTTGACTCGCTTTTCGATTCTTTAAGGGAACTGATTATGACAGCTAATCCTATTGTCAGAATCGAAATAAGGGACTTCGGTGTATTTGAAGTAAAAAAAACTAAACCTAAACCTAAAGCAAGAAATCTTAAAACAGGTGAATTCGTATTCGTTCCGGGAAGAAGAAAAATGCACTTTAAACCCGGAAAAATTTTAAAGAATTTCTTAAAACTACAGGTATAAGATTTCTCTGGTATCTAAAACTTATTTGAATGCTCATTCAAAATATCTTGGAATAGATTTCGGTCTAAAGAGGATAGGTATGGCTATAAGCGATACCGAAAAAAAATATTCTTTTTACAGAGATTATATTCTGAACGATAAAACTACATACGATAAAATCATTGATTTAATTATCAATGAAAACGTCTCTAAAATTATTATAGGCTATCCGCTTAATTTCAAATCTGAAAAGAAAGAGATTACATTAAGCGTCGAAAAGTTTTGTGAAGAACTGAAATTACATATACAAAAAAAAGAAAGAGAAGTTGAAATAGTTTTTTTTGATGAAAGATTTACAAGCAGTCTTGCACAGGAAAATCTCATCCAGTCGGGAATATCGAAGAAAAAAAGAAGAGAAAAAGGAATAGTGGATAGTATGTCTGCTCAAATTATTCTACAGGATTATCTTGACAGCCCAATTAAAAAATAGCTTCAAAAATGTATCTGCTCGAACTACATAGCTTAATAGAAGACGGCGAGAATTCTACCGTCGAATTTAAAAGAAAATTTTCATCTCCTGAAAAGATTGCAAAAGAAATGATTGCATTTGCAAATTCAAAAGGCGGTAAGATATTATTCGGAGTAGATGACGATAGAACCATAGTAGGAGTCGAAAGCGAAAAGGGCGAAATGGAACTTATAGATACAGCTGCAAGATTTTTCTGCGAGCCGGAAATAAATTATGATTATGAAATTATCTCGATAAAAAAATCCGATGTAGTAGTTGTACACATACCCGAAAGCACAAACAAACCGCATAAACTTATTTCAGATAAATTAGATGATGAAGTGAAAGTTTACATCAGGTATAAAGATAGATGCGTACTTGCTTCACGCGAAACGATTAACATTTTAAGAGGCTCGAATGTAAAAAGCCATCCCGTAAAAATTAACTTCGGTGAACTGGAAAAATCGCTTCTGAAATACCTCGAAGAAAATGAAAAAATAACGGTAAAAGGATTTAAGAAACTCGTAAACATTTCCGAGCGCCGCGCCAGCCGAATCCTTGTTACGCTCGTCCGGACGGAGGTTCTCAGACATCACAGAGTGGATAACAATGAGTTTTTTACGATGGTATAAATTCATAAGAAACCCCCTATTTTGTCATTCCCGCGAAAGCGGGAATCCAGCTATAATGCAAGATATTTAAACAGAATAAATAAATAAATTATTAATTTGATATATGGAAAAAGAAAATAAATTAATCGTTAAAAACTTTATTGAAAAAATAACGAATACGGGCAATGTGGAAAATATTGCCGATTACATTTCTCCCGATTATACCGAAGTATTCAACGGAAAAAGATATCCTGTCGGAATCGAAGGGGCAAAAGAGCATATCATAGGTGTAAGGAAAACTTATTCCAACCTTAAACTCGAAATCGAAAACCAAATTGCTGAAGGCGACTGGGTGGTAACGTGCTATACAATGACGGGAGTTCATACGGGCGAATGGGCAGGAATTAAACCCACCGATAAAAAAGTCACTGTTACGGGAGTTAATGTAAACAAAGTAATAGACGGAAAAATAGTAGAGCATGGCGGAGCAGCGAATATACTCGAGGCATTTATGGAAATTGGGGTTGTAAAATTAGTAGGGAAAGATTCATAGTCTTATTCGTTCCCACGTTCACCACGGCGAATCTTCGACTGAGCGTGGGAACGAGAATAAATTAATACTTAATATGCAGCTCTTCATTCAGAATTCATAATTTAGAATTCAGCATTAGAAGAATTATCTTTTCTCCAGAGTCCCCAACACTTTCTTCAAATTCTTCTGTGAATTTTCTATAATTTCATTTGCTTCCTTTAGAATTTCTTCTTTATATTTTTCGTCTTTGATTTGCGGAAGATTGATTTGGACGTTTTTAAATGCGCCCCAGATGCCGGTTTCGAGCGATTTCGCACCAACTTCAAGGTCACTTCGTGAAGACATATTTCCGTACTTTGCCATCTGCACCATCCATTCCCAGCATTCATTTCCAAGCCGCATCACTTTAAGCGGAACATCTATTGCTTTCTTTAATCCTTCCTGCATTTTCGATTCACGTAAAGCTTTTTCTTTATCGGTATTTTTTGGCATTTTCATAGCAAGCATATAATCATTAAATGCATTTGTATCGGCATCAATCATAGATATTAATTCCTTCATTTTAAAATGCAATGGTGGAATATTTTTCCTCATTTTAGAATCCAGATGTTCGAATTTCTTAGTACCGTAGCTCATCCAGCCCATCATAGCTCCAAGTCCCGCACCGAACGATGCAATCAAAGCCGAAACGCTTCCGCCTCCGGGAGCAGATGTCCTTGCACCGACGAGTTCAACGAAATCCCTTACAGTCAGAGATGCAAGCGGCTCGCTGGCTTCCTCACTTATCATATATTCGATAATTCTTTTTTCAGGAATAAATTGCGATACCGAAGATAATCCGAGTCTCTCGATTACCAATCTGATTTTTTGTTTTTCATCGAGTATAAATAAATTTTCTTTTTCGATGTAATATTCCGCTGCCATCAGCATTGCTTCAAGCGGAATCAATCCCACAAGTTCACTTCCGCAAACAGCAAGATTTAATTCTTTTGCATCTTTCGCACACTCTTCGAACACAATATGCGGAGGAGTGATTTTATAATTATCGAGGTTAATCGAAACCTGAGCCATATTATATTCATCAACATACCAGCCGATTGCTTTGATAGCTTTAAGTCTACCGGGTTCATTTTCAGACCTGCCCTGCTCGCGAATGTTTAAAGCAATTCTATGTGCTTGTTCACGGGTGCCGAGTATATTTACGTTATAAGCTATCAGGAAAAACCTCACACCTGTAGCCATACATCCGAATTTCGGATTAAATTCCTGCGGACCGAAATCCGGTTTCCATTCGGGTTTATAAATTTTATCTTTTATTCCTTCATATTCACCAACCCTGATTTGTTTAAGTGCCTTTCTGGCAGGATTCGTCGAAGCTTCTTCATAAAGATAAACCGGCAGATTTAATTCCTTTCCGACTCTTTCACCATATTTTTTAGCAACCTCTACACACTCTTCGATAGTAACATTTGCAACAGGTACAAACGGGCACACATCAACCGCACCCATACGAGGATGCTCACCGTGGTGAATCGTCATATCTATATACTCATAAGCAGTTTTGGTAAATTGGAAAGCCGCTTCCACAACCGATTCCGGGTCACCTACAAAAGTAAACACAGTCCTATTTGTTGATTTTCCCGGGTCAACATCTAAAAGTTTTGCTCCTCTCACTTTCCTTACTGCATCTGCACAAGCATCTATAATAGCTTGATTTCTTCCTTCCGATATATTCGGTACACATTCTATTATTTTATTCATATATATTTTAAAAAGTTTTATTTAATGATTAGAATGAAGATTCAAAACAGAAGATTATTTAGAATCATAAAGCAATTGTAAAAATTCCCCTACCCCGTCTTCATTATTTGTTTTTTCGGTTATATAATGCGCCTTATTTTTTAATTCAGCCACTGCATTTTGCAAAGCTACATTTAATCCACCGAATTCAAAGAGTTCCCTGTCATTATACCAGTCACCAATAACTACTATTTCATGATTACTGTATTTCAAATGTTTTGCAAGTTTTTTTATAGCTGTTAATTTACTTGTTCCTGTTTTTTTTATTTCAAGATTATAAATTCCAAGCCGTGTGCTCGAACGGTAATATTTCGCATTTACATAAAACTTAAACGGAAAATTCATCTTTTTCTGTATATGTTTTATTATTGATTTTTCATTACCCATCATAATAATTTCAAGTACGTCGTTTATATAATTTTTATATGAATCTACCAGCCTGTAATTTGTTCCTATCCTGTACATAAAATCCTTTAATACCGAATTACTTTCGGTATAAACGATTTCATCATTATGTACCAATGCAATTCTTACAAAAAAATTATCGCAAAAATCTAATGCTTTCTTAACATATTTGGGATTTATTACAGCTTTAAATATTGCTTTACCCTGCAAATCCTGAATTAATGCACCGTTTATGGTAATCATCGGAATTTTTATTTCAAGCTCCCTTGCGAAATCGACGATAGAAGAGTGAATTCTCTGGGTTGCAAAAGTAATTAATATACCTTTTGAATGCAATTTTTTCACCAAATCTTTTGTTTTTTCTCCAATTTGATTTTCGTTTGTTGTTAGTGTTCCGTCTACATCGGAAACTACAACTTTTATCCTCTTCAACCGGGACATTAACTCTTCTCTGGAAATTACCAATATACGTACAGGTTAGATTATTAAAAATTTTTATTTATCTAATTTTACCTAATTTTTTCGAGAAATTAAATGATATAATCTCATCATAAATAGACAATTAGAGCTATTTTGTCAATTTTATATGGCATTTTTTTATTGTATAAATAGTTATAAATAGTAAGGATAAAATTAATTGTTACTGATAAATTCATAGTGTTAAAATAAAAAAAATCATATTTTACGAATATGGATGAGATTAAACAAAAACCGGAAAAAGGCAAATTTTTAATTTCTGCACCACACCTGACGGATATATTCAGAAGGTCGGTAATTTATCTTGTAGAGCATAATGAATCCGGTTCGGTTGGTTTTGTTTTAAATAAACCTATGAAATATAACATCGATGAAGTAATCGAAGATTTTCCTGAATTCGAATCTAAAGTATTTTTGGGCGGACCTGTTCAAACCGAACTTGTAAATTTTATTCATAAAGCATCGGATAAAATAGAAGGTGGTTACGAAATTCATAATGGGATTTATTGGGGAGGAAATTTCGATAATTTAAAAATTTTAGCGGAAGCAAGGTCAATTAATCCATCGGATTTTAAATTTTTTGTGGGATATGCAGGCTGGAGCCCAAACCAGCTCGAAGATGAACTAAAAGAAAATTCTTGGTATGTTACCGATGCAAACGAAGATTTTGTTTTTTCGAATGAACCAGAAAAGCTCTGGCAGAACATTTTAAAAAGTATGGGAGGAGAATTTACAATAATATCAACATTCCCCGAAGATCCGAGCGTAAACTAAATTCATAAGATTTCTAAGATTTGCAGGAAACAAAAAACAGGTTGAATAATTTTCAACCTGTTACTATTATTAATACTTATAAATTATATACGTTTCCTAACACTATCTTCGTGTTTCTATCTACTAACTTCTGCTCTTAATAATTTTTATTCAGTATCTCAAAATATGCCTGTGCGTGTGCACATACCGGGCAGGCTTTCGGAGGTTCAGAGCCGAAATAAATAAAACCGCAATTCCTGCATGTCCACATTTTCTCTTCGGAGCGTTTGAATACTTTTCCGTCTTGAATATTTTTTAGAAGTTCTTTATATCTCTCTTCATGTTTCTTCTCTATTTCAGCAATCCGCAAAAACATTTTTGCAATTGCAGTAAATCCTTCTTCTTCCGCTTCTTTTGCAAAATCAGGATACATTGTTGTCCATTCATAATGTTCGCCTCCTGCCGCTTCTTTCAGATTTTCTTCAGTTGTACCAATACCTTCTAAAAATTTGAAATGAATTTTTGCATGTTCTTTTTCGTTTTCAGCAGTCTCGAGAAAAAATGCCGCAATTTGTTCATAGCCTTCTTTCTTTGCTACGCTTGCAAAATAAGTATATTTATTTCTCGCTTGCGATTCACCTGCAAAAGCTTCAAGCAGGTTTTTTTCCGTTTTTGTCCCTTTTAATTCTTTCATAATTTTATTAATTAATTTTTATAATATTTGCAATTTTATATTTGTTACTTTTTCATTTGATTTTCCGAATCACTTAAAAGTTTCTGTGCTTCGGAATATTCAGGGAATACATCCGTAACTTGCTTTAACATTTCAACTGCTCTTGCCCAGTTTCCGCCTTCCGTACTTCTTTTACCGATTTCAAAATACATTTTATTCTGTAGAGGTATAATTTCGTTTTTGCTTTCAAAACCATATGAATTTCCCGAGTAAATATCTTTCAATCCTTTTAAAACATTATTATCCAGATATTCGAGTGCTTCAGTATAGTTCTTATCACCAATCATTTCCCTAACTTTCTGCACCCTTGCATCGAACACAGAATTTACAACTCTTTTCCTGTATGCTTCTACATCAGTATACTGCGACCAGGTTGGTGGAAAATCCGAAAGATATATCAAAATCTGGTTAACGTTATTCATACTCATAGAGTTAACCGTCCGCCATTTTTCATCGAAGTAATTGTTGATTGCATTTTTCAACATTACATCTATGACACTATTTTTCAAAAAATCATCTGGAAAATCCGACATATAAATTATCGCATCATACCAGTTTCTTAGCTCATAATTTTTTGATGCAAGGTTATATTTATCATCAAAACTTGCGGTGTGAACGGGCAACGTTCTGTGTATTATGCATCTATATACTACGGAATTAATATCATTAATTATCTGCACGTTGAAAATATATACTCCGTTAAGATTATCATTTATAATTCTCAAGCCCGTAACTTTAAATTTCTGCCAGTTATTACTAAAAATTTCCGCCTGTATTTTTGGTACTTTAACTTTTGCCGTTACATTTTTTGTAGTTGTATAATTTACTGGAATTGCCAGCGTAACATCATACATTTCGGTATTTGGGTCGAAAAATCCTATACCCGCTAATTTAATATCCACAACACCAAGGCTATTTACCTGTGTATTTTTAACCGTGATTTCGTTTACTTTCATTTCATCTATAAATACTGTCAGCAAATCCTTTTTTCTTGCTTTTACTCTTTCGGCTCTATTTATTAAATCCTGATCAGTCTGGAATTGGTCGCCCTTCTGGTATAAATCCGAAAATCTCTTTGCCATTCTCGGGAAATATTTTATCATTTCAAAATCATAGTAATACAATTTCTTATCCGAAAGCAAAACCATTTTTTTATCATCTGGGCTGAAAATTATTCTTTCCTTTCCCGGTTGATAGGATTCGATTTTAGCTTCGTAAATCAAACCTTCCTTTAAACTGTATACATTTCTTTTTCCCGCACTATTGTCATCGGAAACCACATATTCGAAACTCGAACTGAAAGATGGTATTGTAAATAGATTCTCTAATACTTTTACTTCTACAGCACCACTCTGGCTTAATTTGAAAAATCTTAAAAACGGCGGATATGCCGCGGCAATAAGCTCACCGTTAAATTCAAAATCAATTGATTTATAGCCCTTTAAAGAATAAGTCCTCAAAACAGTACCGGTTTTTGTATTCAGGTAATTAACAGCATCATTTTTTCCTTTGCAATAAATCATATTACCGTCTTTGCTAAAACTTAAGAATACATTATCTTTATATGTTTGAATAATTACACCTAAAGATAAAGATAATGTA
>JBAZEQ010000083.1:0-9749 GCA_041653855.1 Ignavibacteria bacterium
AGGAAGTCACAGTGCCAGTGTTCAGGTATCTTTAGTTCCTTCTTCAGAAAGAAAAAGAGATGTTTTTGAAATAATAAATACTATAAGACCAAAACTTCTGAATCTTCCCGGTGCTGAGATATATATTAATCCGGGAGGATTTTTGAGATTCCTGCTGAACTTCGGTTCTTCCGCCCCTATAGATGTTATGATACTTGGATATGACCTCGAAACATCAAATATCCTGGCACAAAAAGTTTTCGATGTGATTAAATCCGTCCCGGGCACTACTGATGTAAGAAACAGCCGTGATGATAATTTGCCGGAAGTCAAAATTACTGTCGATAGGGTTAAAGCAGGTTCCTTAGGTGTATCGGTGGCACAAATTGCAAATACTGTTGCAACCGGAATGAGCGGAAGTGTTGCCTCGCTTTTCAGTGACCCAAAAACAGGTAATCAATATAATATACTTGTCAGGATGGGTGAAGATTACAGGCAGAATATTGATGATATTAAAAAACTTACTGTCATTACTGCTTCAGGACAGGTTGTTCCGATAGGTAATTTAATCGAAATAAATATAACAAAATCTCCCGTCCAGATTGATAGAAAGTATTCGCAAAGACTTGTTGATATTACCTCAAATGTTTCAGGAAGAGATTTGGGAAGTGTCGCCGATGAAATAAGACAGAAATTAAAAGATGTTGAAGTTCCTCCGGGATTCGATGTACAGTTAAGCGGTAATGTGGAACAGCAAAGCAAAACTTTCAGCTCGCTCTTCCTTGCATTCGGACTTGCTATTGTGCTCGTATATATGGTGATGGCTTCGCAATTCCAGTCTCTTGTAGACCCGTTCATTATTATGTTCTCGGTACCGCTGGGTATGGTCGGTGTTGTCTGGATGTTGTTTTTAACAAATACATCTCTATCTGTTACATCTTTCGAAGGCATAATAGTTATGGTCGGAATTGTCGTTTCAAACGGGATATTATTAATTGATTATACTAACCGGTTAAGGAAAAAAGGAGTCGAACTCCACGATGCAGTAGTAAAAGGTGGAAAAACAAGATTACGTCCAATATTAATGACAACAGCGGCTACTGTGCTTGGATTAATTCCTATGGCTATCGGCATCGGCGGAGAATCTTCTCAAGCCCCGCTTGCAATCGCAGTTATAGGCGGACTTACCGCTTCTACTTTCTTAACACTAATTTTTGTTCCTACCTTATACACGGTTTTTGAAGAAAAATTCAAAAGGAAACCAATCATAGCCGAAGAAAAAGAATTGGAAAATTTGTAAAAAGATTTATAAAATGAAAACAGCGGATTGAATACATTGGGGGAGAATGTAAAGTCCGCTGTTTTGTTTTACTATATATAACAATAAATCAATTTCTTATTAATATTTTAATCAAATTACCCAAAACAAATAAAATCCAAAACACGTATTGCTCGAGTAAGAGTTTTTACAGATTAATACAATAATTTACCCTTAAAACTTAACTTGGTAAAAATTCTGCTCTGATTCACGAAAACTATGTAAACTTAAATTGCCTTACAACGCTACAGGAATACAGTAGCAGTTTACTAACAAGTTATACAACTATATATAAGAACTTTCTTTAGTTATCTTTAACAATGCAAAGACTGTTCCAAAAAATTATTGAATTATTTCGCAAATTTTGATAGTTTTATATAAATCAAGACTCAAAATGAGACGTTTTTATTATTTTGAGATAAAAACATTTTCGCCCCAAATATTTGCGTGAAAATAATGAGACAATTTTTTCAATTTGTGCTTTTGAGTTTAAATGCTCTCCCGCTCCTGCTCTTAACACTAAAAAAATGTTTCTCTTCGCTACTTTGTGTCTCTGTGTTTGATTGCTCTTTAGTATTTGTTTCTCCGTTTATCAATAAAAATAAAATTCTTATTTTAAGTAGATGTTTTATAAACTCATAATACGACCCGTACTCTTTTTATTTAATCCTGAATTAATTCATGGCATTATTTTTTTTATTATTTCAAAATTTACTTTTCTTTATCCTGCTTTCAGTCTTATATATTCGCCAAAAGAAAACTGGGAAGAAATCGAAATTAACGGTTTGAGATTCAGAAACCGTCTCGGTATCGCCGCAGGGCTGGATAAAGACGGAGTCGCTGTCAGGTTCTTCGATGCAGTCGGATTCTCGCACATCGAAGTCGGTACTGTAACTCCCCTGCCACAGCCCGGGAATGATAAACCGAGACTTTTCAGATTGAAAAAAGATAAAGCATTGATTAACAGAATGGGTTTTAATAATATAGGAGCAGATGAAGTCAAAAAAAATATTCTAAAAGCAAAGAAGCATTTGAAAAGGGGTTTTGTGATTGGAGTAAACATAGGAAAAAATAAAAACACTCCGCTCGAAACTGCTTTCACCGATTATGAAATTTGCCTCGATAAACTTTATGATGTTGCGGATTATTTTACCGTTAATATTTCTTCCCCGAACACGGAAGGACTGCGTAACCTGCAAAGCGAAAAATATCTCGATGAGCTTCTGCAAAAAATTTCGGATAAAAATAAATCACTCTCGGTAGAAAAAAATATTCCTTTAAAAAATATTTTCATCAAAATTGCTCCCGACTTATCTCTTGAAGAAGTCGGGCATATTTATTTTCTTGCATCCAAATATGAACTCACGGGTATAGCCACAACAAACACAACCATCACTCGTAATAACCTGATAGAAAACACGGAAGAGACAGGCGGACTAAGCGGAAAACCCCTGAAAGATTTATCGGATAAGATTTTAAAACAGTTAAAGGAAATGAACGACGGTAATACTTTTGCAAGAATGTATTTAATAGGCTCGGGAGGTGTATTTACAAGAAATGATTACAAAGAAAAACTTATTAACGGGGCTGACCTTGTACAGGTATATACGGGATATATATATGAAGGTAACAGCATCATCAAAAAAATTTTAAATTAAATGCCATTATCAGATTCTCCCATAACCCTTACTCTTCTATTTGCTAATATTGCAATTTCACTCTGGGCAAAATATTCCAACCCTATTTACTTCGAAAGATTTGCCGAGTGGCCATACCAGATTGTTTACAAACACAGATATTACCAGATGTTCACTTCTGCATTTCTACACGTAGATATTATGCATCTTTTTTTCAATGCATTCGCTTTGTATATGTTTGGGCAGGTGCTTGAAACTTTATTCGTCAGGAGTTTTGGATTCATAAACGGAAGCATTTATTTTTTCCTGATATATTTCATCAGTTTATTTTGCGGCTCTATATTCACTGTTTTATTTCATTATAAAAATCCCGGCTACGTAGCCGTGGGGGCTTCGGGTGCGGTTTCGGGAATTGTTTTTTCGTATATAATATTTTTCCCCACAAGTACTATCGGATTTTTCTTCATACCAATGCCTGCATTTGTATTTGCTTTGCTTTATGTGGGTGCTTCTATCTACGGAATGAAATCCCGTCTTGGTAACATCGGTCACGAAGCTCATCTCGGCGGAGCCATCGGTGGCGTCCTCGCTACTCTCATTCTAATCGAAGGTGCATTCAGGATTTTGGTGGGACATTTCGGATAGAGTTAAACGAAACAAAAAAATAATCTATGTTTATACTACTTTTAATCCGTATTTATTAATTTCATTATATAATGGATGTTCTTTAAAATCTTTTTTAGAGATTGGGTGAGGCTCTATAAAAATGCTAATATCTCTTCTCAATTTCATTAACTCAACTTGAGTATCAAAATAATTATCTACATTTTTTAAAATTACTGCAACATCAATATCGCTATCAGCGTTGGCTTTATTTTTTGCATAAGAACCAAACAGGTAAGCATCAGTTACTTCATAGCCTTTTGTTTTTAAAAAGGCAATGTACTCTTTTATTATTTTAAATAATTCTCTTTTAGCCATTTTCTGATTTCTTTTACATTTTTAATCCATAAAGAAGAATATTCTTTTGTGCATCTATAATAGAAAATTCTTTTATAATCATCATATCTTGCCGCGATATTAAATGTTGAGATTGTATCCAATATATCTTTCTGTTCATTTGATAACTTAATGTCTCCAATTTTATCAACTATTCTAAGCAAATCGTGTGAAAAAACAGGAGTTGAATTTTTCTTTTTTACAAAAATAGCTTTTAGCAATTTTTCTATTACAAGATGCCCAATAAACTATGACCAATGAAAATGTCCGTTTTTAAACAAATTATTCATCACTTTAAAATCATCGTCTGAAGACTCAAGCCAATACTCAAATATTTTAATGTTTTTTTCTATGATTATTAATTTTGAATAAAAATAAATAAATAGAATATGTATTACAATATTCTAATTTTTCTTTAACTAAGAGATTATTGTTTGAAATTTACGAAAAGTAGTATATGATTATTTAATACCCTCTTTTAAATATCCGCTTATCCGCTATGGTGATGATTCCGAAGAGTACCATAATCGCAATTGCATAGAGGAAAAATTCTTTTGTAAAAGTGATACCAAATACGGAAAAGAGATTTGTAAAGAAACCGTTTATGTAATTGCCAATGTTACCGTATTCGGATTCGATTAAGCTGTTTTCTTTATCGAGCTGGCTTGTAAAGTAATATGAAATCGTAAATGCAAAAGACAGGATTAAAAGTATAAATCCCGATATTATATATCTTACGGATATGTTAACTTTCTTATCCTGTCTCTCGAATTCTTTGCTCAGCTCAATTTCACGCATCAGCTTATCGGTAAATTTTTCCGGTGTCTTCACCAGAAGCGAATTTGAAATTTTTGAATCTATGAATTTATTTATTTCTTCAGTCATTTTGTTCTTCCTTATTAAATATACTCTAATAATTCTTTTGTCGGGTACTTCCTCAATAGTACCTCTTTCAGTTTTTCCTTTGCCCTGAATATCCTGTTTTTAACTGTTCCAAGTGGAAGGGTAAGGATTTCCGATATTTCGTTTTGACTCATCTCATTTACATAAAACATCGTGAGGATTACCGAATAATGCACGGGTATCGCCGATATATATTTTGTAACTATCTTTTGTATCTCGGCACTCATAACATTCTTTTCGGTGTTGAGATTTAAATCCTCGATGTAAAGCCTGTTGTCTATTTCCGATTCGTTAAAGTACTTTGTCAGTTCATCGCCTTCCCTGTAATTTGCATCCGTAACATCTATGGAAGTAATATTAAAGTTTTTCGTTGTGTACTTCCTGTAATGGTCTACTGCCGTATTAAAGACAATTGAATAAAAATATGTAGAGAACTTTGCTTTGGCTTCGTATTTCTTTTCTATCAGTGATTTGTATAATTTTAAAAATGCATCCTGCAGTGAATCTTCCGCCTCGTACCTGTTTTTCAGAATTTTCAGAGTAAGGGAAAATGCCCTGTCCTTGTACCTTTCGACAAGTTCCCTGAAAGACTCTGTGTCCCCGCTTTGAATTTTCTCTATTATTTCGGTATCTATATCCTGCATTTATACTCTAAAATTATACAAACCTCATTATAGTTTCTTTGTTAATGTAATTTTCCCGTTAGTTGATTCTATTTTTATTTCCGCATCACCGGTGCCAAGTGTTCCCTTGAATGTCTTTTTCTCGTCATATACATCCCTGAATTCGAAACCTTTTTTGCTGATTTTCCCGTTTACGGTTTCCATTTTAAATCTTCCGGAAAATTTATCACTAAGGTTTAGACTCACGTTCCCGTTAACAGTTCTTATATTCAGACTTTTTACAGAATCGAGATTTCCTTTCACTTTTCCGTTTTGTATATCGGCTTTAATATTTCCGGTCGTATTCTCAATTTTTAAATTCCCGTTTGTAAGGTCAACATTAATATCGTTACTTATATCTGATATTTCCGTTTTTCCGTTTGTATTGTCTATGCTTACCTCGATTCCTTCGGGCACTATTAGTTCATATCTTATATCACTGCCGAATTTAACATTAAAAATCTGTATATTGTTTTCCTTCACGAAATCCGAATTAATCTTAATTATATCTTCCAAAGTATCAGCACTAAGCTTTATTCTTTCTCTTTCTTCATTAAGTTCTCTTTTGGTCATATGAAAAGTTGCTTCTGCTTTTATTCTCATAACACTGTCAATTACCGTTCGTATTATTAAATATAACTTTTTTCTTTCCCGCAGTGTTAACCGTAATTTCTTTCTTTTCCGTCTTTTCATACCTTTTCTGGAAGAGAGTGCATCCCGAAAAAGTTACTGCACCAAGCAAAACAGCTATTAAAAAAATTCCGGCTGATTTATTTTTTAGTATATTCATTTTTTAAAAAATTAATTGTTTGAAATTTTTGTGCTTTCACTGACCCCGTTTTCGATTTTTCCCCTAACAATGAGGTAATATGTAAGAAAACCGGCACCTACGAAAAGAATAACCAATCCAAATGTAATTCCATCCGAAAAATCGAATTTCTCTTCAAGAATGTTGGCAATAAATACACCCTCACCGAAAAATATGAATAGTATTCCCCATTTTAATGCTCCGAACGGATTTCGGGGTCTGGGATTTTTATCCGCATCCTTAAAATAATTTTTTACTTCGTCCGGAGTAAGACCCTTTTCGATTAGTCTCATTCTCTCACGGTGTTTTGCATAAATCGACCAAAAAATGATGATTCCTGGAATCCCGAATGTGAAAATTATAGCGAAAATCGGAATCATTCCTTCAATTAATTTGTCCATTTTTAATTCCTTTCTGCCTGTTGGTAGACAGGTCGTTTTTATTTATTGAGACGACTACCCTCTGAAAAGGTTTCATATTCAATGTTAAATGTTAAATTTTTAATGTTAAATGTAAAAATACGAGGAGGTTTTCAACATAAAAAAAAACGTTTAGCGAGAGCTAAACGTTTTTCGTGTTTTTATTATTTTTATACCGGTATGAGTTAACAACATAATTACATACCGATATAGAATTCTAATTATTAATAACAGGTACTTTTAATTTTTCGATAATTTCTTTCTCTTCAACGGCTTTTCTTCTTTTCTTTTGCTTTCTCAAATACGCATCCTTTTCTGTGATTTTCGACTCATCCCTTACATCGGGATATTCATATACGTTATATTTATAATTACGTAAAATAATTTTATCTTCATCACGTGAAATCACATAATTCGGAAGTAAAGGAATTTTTCCGCCGCCTCCCGGTGCATCGATAACGAACTGTGGCACTGCAAGCCCGGATATGTGACCTCTTAGTTTATCCATAATCTCGAGACCGACTTCGAGAGGGGTTCTGAAATGATTTGCACCTTTCGTCAAATCTGCCTGATATATATAGTAAGGTCTCACTCTTATAGCAAGTAATTTTTTCATAAGTTCTCTCATAGTATCAGCATTATCGTTTACACCTTTCATCAAAACGCTTTGATTTCCAACCGGGATTCCGGAATCGGAAAGCATATTGCACGCTTTTGTACTTTCTTCAGTGATTTCCCATGGATGATTAAAATGCGTATTAACATAAATCGGGTGAT
Organism: Ignavibacteria bacterium; assembly: GCA_041653855.1. Taxonomy (GTDB): domain Bacteria; phylum Bacteroidota; class Ignavibacteria; order Tepidaquicellales; family Tepidaquicellaceae; genus FEN-1279. The sequence continues at coordinate 7,503 of JBAZEQ010000083.1, forward strand.
ATTTTTTTAACATATTGCAAAGTTTCGGAGTGATTCTTTGAGGTAATACACATGGCATTTTTGTCCCAAGGCGGATTACCTGAATATGTTTTATTTCTCTTAATCTCATCAATATTTTTTCGAGCATAGCATCGGTATGCATTAGCGGGTCACCACCTGAAAGAATTACGTCGTTTATTTCGGTATGCTGCTGGAGATAGTTAAAAGCCGATTCGAGATTTCTTAAAGAAATCTTGTTCGAATTTCCTACTTTTCTTTTTCTCGTACAGAATCTGCAATATAATCCGCATTGTGATGTAACAAGAAACAATGCTCTATCGGGATACCTGTGAGTAATATTCGGCACGGGACTCATATCATCTTCATTTAGCGGGTCTTCGGGACCATCGATATCTTCAAGTTCTTTTTCATCAGGGACACATTGCAGCCAGATAGGGTCACCCGGATGTTTTATCAATGATAGATAATACGGGTTTATCCTTGCCTGAAAAAATTTATCGAGTTTTTCTGCAATATCTCTGCTAATCTTGAATTTCTCAACAAGCTGGTCAACCGAATGTATGCTCTGTCTGATCATCTCCTGCCAAAGTTCCATAAAGTTTTTCCTTCAGTTAGTTTGTAAATATTTTTAAAGCTTCGTCTATTATTCTTAAAGACAAAATAAAATCTTAAAAAGTTTTAAATTATTAAATATATTTTCCGTAAATAACAAGTGAATCACCTGCATTATAAAAATCTTTTATCTCTACAAATTTATCATACAAATTTTTTTCGTAAAATTTTCTTTCTTTTTCGTAACCGGGTTTTCCGCTTGTCTCGATTAAAATCAATCTTGCGGATTTACCTTTCAAATATTCTTCGATGTATCTTATTAAACTACTCCCAATTCCTTTTGCCTGTACAAACGGATTCACAGCAATCCAGTACAGGTCATATGTTCCTACCGTCAGTGGTCTTGGTCCTATACAAACGTAGCCGTTTACCACGTTTCCATCTGCATCGACAAATATTTCATAATCCTTCTGGTCTTTTACGCTGATATAAATATCGATTAATTCCATTGCAATTTTAATTTCATCATCATTGAAATTCTTCGTATCAACCAGAATTTTTTCTATCTTATCCCTGTCACTATTTTCTAATACTCTAATCATAAAATTTTTATTTTATTCCCCATCTTTCTGCCGAATAATTAATTATCTTTTGTATCAAAGTCTCATAAGACCATCCGTATGCTTTTCCGCTTCTCGTAAATCCCGTATCCTCATCTACATCAGATGCAATATCTGGATTTGGATTAAGTTCCAGCACATACGGAATATTATCCTTAACTCTGAAATCAACTCTCGCATAATCCGAAGCACCAACTATTTTATAAACTTTCTTAGCTGTCTGCTGAATCAACTTCTCTAATTCGGGAGACATATTTTTTGCGGGACAAACTGCTTTCGTACCCGTAAACTCAACTGTCTTATACATCCATTTACTATTATAACTTACTATCTTCGGATAGTCTTCGGGTAATCCTGTAAAATCAATCTCTGAAATCGGGAACACAATCAAATCATCGTCGTTCGTTTTATAATTTCCTACAACACTTACATTTATTTCCCTGCCTTCTATAAACTCTTCCACAAGTGCCGGTTGTTTATGAACATCGAGAATATATTCAATTCTTGTTTTCAGTTCCTTTTCATCATAGACAATCGATTTATTTTCAATTCCTATACTTGCATCTTCCCTCGATGGTTTTACAATCAAAGGAAATTTATCTTTTACTTTGCTGTACCCGTCTTCTTTAAATGCATTTGCATTTCCGCATAAGTAATGCGATGCGGTCGGTACGTTATAATAATGTAAAATTTCTTTTACTCGTGATTTATTTAATGCAAGCCCAAGTGTTAAAGCCCTCGAACCTGTATAAGGTATTTTCATAATTTCAAAGAGTGATGCAATATTCATTTCCTGCGTAGGGTCACCATCAACCGATTCACAAAGATTAAAAATAATATCGGGTCTATCACTTTTTAATTCATCTATTAATTTATAAATATCGAGTGCAACAGGAACAATTTTTGTTTCGTGTTCGCTTTCTTTTAATGCCCGCTGAACGGATTTCATTTCATCCAGCACTCCATATTCACTCATATCTATCGATTCTTCAATCTTATCTATATCGGTTACACCGTCATCCCAGATTTTATCTTTGGAATATTGTGTCGGGTCGTTAAATATAATATCAATTTT
>JBAZEQ010000084.1:0-342 GCA_041653855.1 Ignavibacteria bacterium
CGTCTGAACAGTCGACCACTGTGGAGGGTTTATTTCCTCCAAATCCTCCGTCTATTACTATGTCTACAATATTTTCATATTTCTCGTAAATAAGCAAAGGGTCGGTGGTATAATCCAAAATATCATCTTCATCGTGAATGGAAGTGGAAATTATTGGATTTCCTAAATCTTTTATTAGTTCGCTACAAATTTTATTTTCAGGTATTCTGATTCCAACTGTTTTTTTCTTACTTTGAAAAATTTTTGGAACATTATTGTTAGCTTTTAATATAAAAGTAAACGGACCGGGAAGTGCTTTCCGCATCACTCTGTAAATGGGTGTATCTATACTGAATACAAAAT
>JBAZEQ010000084.1:352-9595 GCA_041653855.1 Ignavibacteria bacterium
TCTCGGGTCTTTATTCTTGATTTTATATATTCTATCTATTGCTTTTGGCTGATAAATGTCGCATCCTAAAGCATAAACAGTATCAGATGGATAAATAATCACTCCTCCATTTTTCAAGCAATCAATTACTATTTTGATTTTTCTTAGTTCAGGATTTTCAGGATGTATTCTTAAAAGCATAAGAAATTTATTTTTTCACAAATTTACGAATCGCAAAGGGCAAAAAAAATGCCATTCCAAAAATGGAATGGCATAAAAGTAATTGTATTTATAAAATGTGTTATTTCAAAATCAACATTTTCTTAATATCGGTATAATCACTTGTTATAATCTTGAAAAAGTAAACTCCACTTGCGAGATTTTTTCCGTTGAAAGTGTAACTGTAAAATCCCGGTTTCATAATTTCATTAACGAGTGTCTCAATTTCTCTTCCAAGTGCATCATATATTATCAATTTGACCTGTGTTGCTTTCGGTAGGTCGAATCTGATATTTGTTGTAGGATTAAATGGATTTGGATAATTCTGATGCATAGCAAATTTATCAGGTATTTCACTGCTGATATTGTTAATACCAACAGGAATTTGTGTCCATCTTGCTGTTTCTATAATTGGATTTATTATTGATAGAGTTACCATTGTGTCAAGACCGGTAGTATCCGTGCTTGTATAAGAACCGTTTCCAGCTCCATCCCAACCTCTAAAAAGTTGACCAACGCCACTACCTACAACCACTATTCTCTGATAGACTCCGAAAGTAAAAGCGACAGCGGAATCGTGAAAACCCGAGCCTAACTTTATACTATAATCAGACATTACTATGCAGTTATATTGAACTTTGTAATTTGCAGTCAAATTTAAAGGTCCGTTAACAGTAACATTGTGTGTGGTATCACCATTGTCTGACCAATTTGTAAATATATATCTTGTATTCCCTGCGGTGTATGGACTTACAGCGGAAACATTTACTGTTGAACCTGTATTGAATACAATAGTTTGTCTGGTTGTATATGATGCCCCATTTATTTTGAATGAACATGTGCCATTTCTATTTGTTCCGACAGAGACTTCATAAGCATTAATGTTAACACTTATACTTCTTTTATGAACCGGAGTTCCGTTTGTTCCTCTCCCATAAATATTAACTGTATAACCACCGGGAGTAACGTTTGCAGAAGTTTTAATTCGCAGTCTTACCGAATCAGGGTAGGTGGTTATTGAATCTTTGTTGTTTACAAAATTTAAGGTAACGGTTCCTGTAGTGGGGGTCGGGACAATTTCAGCTGTGAATTTAACCTTGTCTGTATATAGTTTTACTGATGGAACGGAAACATTTACAAAAGTACTGTCATTATTTACTATTGTGTTAAGAGTTGGAGGATATAATTTCATAGCGAAATCCGGGAAGAATGCGGTGTAACTTCCGAACTGACCTGTTCTGAAATCAGACCATACTAATGTTGAAGTATATTTATTGGAAGTGATTGCATCATAATCACCCTGGTATGTAGCCGGATACCCACCTCCGCCGCATGATGAACAATAGATTTTAAATTTAGCGTTCGATATTTTTTGGTTAGTTACAAAAGATTGTCCCCCATTGGTAGAATAGGAAGCATATACTTCTGCGCTATCACTGGTTGGACAATTACGAGTATCAAACCATTTAGCATAAAATTTCCCTGTTTCTTTATCACACCATATAGAAGGAAACCATTGATGGTTATTAGTGGAATTAGCATCATCATTTATGGTTACTGGTGATGACCAGGATGTTCCTGCGTCTGTAGAATAGCGACAGAAAATGTCGGGTTTTGCATTATCTTGATTGGGAACATTAGTTGCGTAAACGAGATACAATCTTCCTCTGTATGGACCATAGCTATTATCAGCAACAATAAACGGATAAGGTCTTGTTCTCATATTTTGGACAGTTGGTCTGGATGAACCACCAACAACTTCGATTTTACCCAAATATCCTGCAAATTGCGGAGATGAAACAGAAGAAAATGAAACACCTCCATCAGATGATCTATAGAAATAGTAAGTTGGTGCTATAACACTACCGTAATTAGTTACTACGTAAACATAACCTCCGGGAACGTCGCCACCTGTAACTTTAGGTCCTACGCATACCATCATACCGGGAAGATTTTGAGTGTTACACGACCATGTTGATTGAAAGGTTTGTCCATGGTCAGTGCTTCTTGCAAAACTACCTTGATATGAAGAGGGTCCTGTCATTGTTGTATAGACATAATTTGCAAAAGGACCGCCTGTTTGGTCTGCGGCAATCCAGTTTTTATCGTAACCATTAATTGCCCATACAGGTTGAGCCCAATTCACACCATTATTGGATGAAACAGCGACATAACAACCTGTAATGTTTGAACCTGGTTGATACATATTCTCCACGAAGAGATTACCAAGACTATCATAAGCAGAAACTGGGTCACCCGTAGATAATACGAATACAGGATTATTAGTGAACCAATCGAAAGCATTTAGAGTGGAATAAGAATTGATTCCGACATTTCCAATTTTATTAAAAAATGCAAAGATTTGTAAAGGATTTTGTGGATTTGACGAAACATGAGGTTCTGCAAAGTCAACACCAAGAAAGAAATTATCATAACCATCAGATGAAATGATTGGCGGTACTATGGGTCGTTGTTGAACGGGTGGATTATTCCTCGTACTTTTTGGTATTTGATCTATATTTGGGTCGTCTCCATTTTGAGCAAAAACAGAGTAATTCCAAGAAATTAATAAGATTAATGCGAGCAAAGAAAAGGTAATTTTTTTTCCTATCATTTTTTTCTCCTAAATTTAAAATTGCTAAGATTTTTATTTTATTAAAAGCATTTTTTTAATTTCAGTAAAATTATCAGTTGAAATTTTATAAAAATAAATTCCACTCGATATCCGGTTATTTGAAAACGATACAGAATAAAAACCCGGATTTAGTACTTCATTAACCAAAGTTGCTACTTCTTTTCCAAGTATATCGTAAATTTTCAAGGTTACAAATCCCTGATTAATTAAATCGAATTTGATATTTGTATTCGGATTAAACGGGTTCGGATAATTTTGATGTAATGCATATTTATCAGGAATCTCACTGCTAATATTATTAATTCCAACCGCCTGTAAAGTCCATCTTGCAGTTTCTACAATTGGATTTGATATTGCAATGGTTAACATCGAATCAAGCCCGGTACTATCTGCACTTGTATATGCACCGTTTCCTGCACCATCCCAGCCTCTAAATCTGTAAAACTGACCACCGCTATTAACAATTCTCGGATATACTCCAAAAGTAAATGTCGCAACGGAATCATAAAATTGACCTCCTCCTACTGTTGTTCCGTAATCGGAATTTAATACAAGTATGTATTGAGGTCTATAATATACAGTTAACGCAATTGGACCTGAAATTGTTACATTATGAGTTGTATCACCGTTATCAGACCAGTTTCTGAAAATGTATCTTACTCCTCCAAAAGTTTGCGGTGAAATTGCTTGAACGTTTATAACCGTTCCCACTTGATATATAATCTGTTGCGGGTTCGAATACGACACTCCATTTATTTTAAAAGTACATACTCCGCTTCTATTACTTTGAACTGTAATTTGATATGCATTAACTAATAAACTAACAACCCGTTTGTGAATTGGGGTACCATTTGAACCGGAACCTGTTATTGTAAGCTTATAGTTCCTTGCTGGTGTAATGTTTCCAACTGTCTTCACTCTTAAATAAATCGAATCAGGATATGTTGTCAGCGAATCCTTTCCGTTTACATATGATAATAATATCGAACCGGTAACGGGAAGTGAATCGAGTGCATAAGTAAATTTAACCCTGTCGTTATAAATGCCTTTAATAGCAGGAACTTTTACTGTAATAATTGTACTATCATTATTTAATAATGTTGTCTGTGTAGGATTTGTAGTTAGAGCGAAATCAGGATTATATCCGACAAAACTTTGTGATGTCTGACTTGAGTTTACCCTGTCTTCCATCCATGAATTAATTGATGTGATACCAATTCCACAGTTTCCTATATAGTCTCCCATATATCCTGCATCACTACCTCCGCCGATTGCCATTAAATTTGGATTGAAACTTGCATTTGAAATTTTACTATTAGGTACGAAAGTTGCTCCTCCGTCTGTTGAAGTCGTTCCGTATAATTCAGTAATTAAATTTCCTGAAGGGTCGTTTCTTGAATCATACCAGAAAATAAATATTCTACCGGTTTTTTTATCAACCGTTATTGCCGGCATCCACTGGTCAGTTGTTGTAGCGTCATCATTAACTCTTACAGGAGAACTCCATGATTGACCGTAGTCCGTTGATTTAACAAGATATATATCTGCTAAATCCGGTCCTGAAGGATTTGCGGCATAAACTATGTACAGATTTCCTCTTGAAGATGTCCAGCTGTTATCAGCTGCCATTCTTGGAAAAATATCTGTTCTTATACAATTTTTTACTGTATAACGCCCGTAACAAATAGTCCCGGGTCCAATGAAGCCAATATTTGTACCCGTATTTACAAATGATGCTCCTCCGTCAGTTGACCTGTATAATATTATTGAACCATTACTTGTACACGCATAGTAGAGATTTCCTCCCGGTATATTTCCGTTGGGTCCTATGCTTACATAAGCTCCCTGATCTCCGGCTAATGACATAGGTGAGGACCACGTGGCTCCTTTATCTGTACTTCTTACAAATCTCATTGAACCACCGGGACCAAAATATCTCCAGCCAATATATAGATTGTTACTATATGGTCCTGCAGATTGATCAGCTGTCATCCACGGTTTATCACATAAACCACCGGTGAGTTGATATGCCTGTACAGCAGGTAACCAATTGACACCCTTGTTTGTTGATTTAAGAACTACACCACCCCAGGGACCTGTGGGTGTTTGTTCAAACATTTCCATAAAGTACATATTACCTAAGCTATCGAATGTCATTACAGGATCACCAATAGGTTGGAAACTTCCATAACCGGGATAACTTCTTGCCCAATTATAACCGTTATTTGTAATATAAATGCTACATGGGGAGCCGGATGTTCCACTATTATATGAACAAATCATATTTAATGGGTCGTTAGGATTTACTGCGATATATGGCTCGCTATTATCGTTTCCCAAATAAAAATTATCGAAACCATCTACAGTAAGAATTGTACTCTGAACACCTGTTGGTGCCGTAATAGGTAAGCGAGGTCTTATGGATTTATAACTTGAATAGTCGGGAATATTATTTTGTGGATAGAGATACCCCGTACTCAATAAAATGAGTAAAAAATAAAAGATTTTCATTTGCTAAAGATAAAAAATATTTATTTTAATATAACCTATAAACTTTGATTTTTCTACTGAAAAATGTTATAATAAAGAGGAGTTATTTTGAAATGACTTTTATAAATGCATCTGCGATAGATTGTCCACTTTCATAGAGGCAATATACTCTATATATTCCCGGTTCCTGAAACCTTAATTGTTCACTATTTTCAAAATACATATAGTCCCAGTCAGGACCGACTTCAAATGGAATTCTATCGATGTAAATTTCATCGGGGTAATACCCGTCTTTATCTGCAATTTTAGTGATTTTTAAATATACTTTATTTACATTAATAATTTTATTAACCGGTCTTAAATCGAGCATTACTGTTACACATCCTGTTGTAAATGTACTGCTCACACCGATTTCTATACCATCCGAATATATTTCACAAAAATAAAGTTGTGATGATACTGGCTGAGCCACGGAGTTATTCAGACAGAAAAATAAAAGAGATAATATAAATAAAATCTTCCTCAATATTTTTTTATATTATTCGATTTCTATTAAAGTATCACCTTCGAGAATTGTATCCCCGGCTTTTACTTTTATTGATTTTATAGTCCCTTCTCTGTCTGCGGTTAAATTATTTTCCATTTTCATTGCTTCCCATGTGAGGAGTTTTACTCCGGATTTTACATAATCTCCTACATTTACAAGGATTTTTATAATAGTCCCCGGTAATGGAGCTTTAATTACCCCGGCTCCTTTTTTTTCGGAAGGACTACTTGTCTTTGCTGTAGCTTTGTGAGATTCGGTTGAAGGCTCACTTTTTGTTCTGACAAGAGTAGGAGTTTTTGGTTGTTCTATCTTTTTATCAACCTGAACATCATAAACCGTACCATTTACATCAATTTTAATATTATTTTCTTCAATGCTGATAACCGATGCTTCATACTGATTATCGTTTAATTTAAATTTGAATTTTTTCATATATCTAATAATAAATTTTATTTTTCTTTAATTAATCTTGATAATAATTATTTCAGAAAATTATCTTGGCCATTTACGAAGACCATAAATTTTTGAGCTCCACGGAGAATAAATTTTATCTATTCTTTTTATTGTAATTGAATAATTTTGAAAATCGTGTACTTCCTGTAAATAAAGATGAATCGTTGTAGCTATAATAGCCTTTAAATCATCTTTCTTTTCATTTTTCACGACGACTACAGGTTTAGTTTCAGGTTGTTTTTTTGTCTCGTCGTTTTTATTAAAAATATTTTTTATAATTCCCATTTCATTTTTCTCCTACAGTGGAATATTAGAATGTTTTTTTGGTGGATTAGTGTCTTTTTTTGTCGCAAGTGATTGCAGTGCCCTGATTATTCTGAATCTTGTATTTCTTGGCTCGATTACATCATCTATATAACCGTATTTTGCTGCTTCGTATGGTGTTGCAAATTTATCGCGGTATTCAGCTTCTTTTCCTGCAATGAATTTTGCTTTTTCCTTCGGTTCGGTAATTCCTTTTAGCTCTTTGAAGTAAAGGACTTCAATAGCACCTTTTGGTCCCATTACTGAAATTTCTGCACCGGGCCAGGCATAGTTTAAATCACCTCTTAAATGTTTCGAACCCATAACATCATAAGCTCCTCCGTATGCTTTGCGGAGAATAACTGTTATTTTCGGTACCGTCGCTTCAGCATATGCATAAAGAAGTTTTGCTCCGTGAATAATAATTCCACCGTATTCCTGTGCTGTTCCGGGTAAGTATCCGGGAACATCTACAAATGTAATTATCGGGATATTAAAAGCATCACAAAATCTTACGAACCTTGCAGCTTTTCTCGATGCATTAATATCGAGAACACCTGCTAGATAGTCCGGTTGATTTGCTACTATACCTACTGGCATTCCATTCATTTTAGCAAAACCGACAATGATATTTTGAGCGTAGTTGCTGTGAACTTCTAAGAATTCACCGTTATCAGCAACTGAATCTATAACATCAACTACATCATAAGGTTTATTCGGATTATCAGGAATGATATCGTTTAAATTATCATCTACTCTCTCAATCGGGTCATTACACGGATATAAAGGTGGGTCTTCGAGATTATTTTGAGGTAGATAACTCAAAAGTTTTCTAATTACCATAATACCGTCGTCTTCATTATCTGCAACAAAATGGCAAACACCGGATTTCGAACTATGTACAAATGCTCCTCCGAGTTCTTCGTCTGTTACAATTTCTCCTGTTACTGTTTTCACAACCTTCGGACCCGTGATAAACATATACCCCGTATTCTTCGACATAATTATAAAATCAGTCAGGGCAGGGGAATATACTGCACCACCGGCACAGGGACCGAATACAGCAGAGATTTGTGGAATAACACCGGATGCAAGTACATTTCTCTGGAATATATCTGCATAACCACCAAGACTTTTTACGCCTTCCTGTATTCTTGCTCCGCCGCTATCATTTATACCGATTACGGGTGCTCCGACTTTCATAGCCATATCCATTACTTTACATATTTTTGCAGCATACATTTCGGAAAGTGAACCTCCAAATACGGTAAAATCCTGTGAAAATACGTAAACTAATCTGCCGTCGATTGTTCCATAACCTGTTATAACACCATCGGATAAATATTGCTCTTTTTCGAGTCCGAAGTCCGTACATCTATGTGATACAAACATATCGAATTCTTCGAAGCTGCCTTCATCGAGAAGCTTATCAATTCTTTCTCTTGCAGTAAATTTACCTTTTCGATGCTGAGCTATTATTCTTTTCTCACCACCGCCCATCTTAGCTTCATTACGAAGTTCTATTAACTCTTTAATTTTATCGTGGATAGACATCTTATATTGTTATTTATTTTGTAAAATTTATTGTTGATTTATATTAGCCTATAATTTAAAAAATTATTCCGCAAATTTAAATATCAAATATCAAAATTGTATATTGATAATTGAACATTGATAGTGTTACCATTTATTATATAGTCCTTCAAGGAGTAATTCTTTTTTTTCCTCTTCAGTGAGCTGGTTATATTTTTCCGCTTCTTCATGAATTTTTTTAATTTCGAGTTCCTTTAATGCTTCAAGTTCTGCAAGCATCATTTTATATTCGATTTCTCTTTTTTGTTTTAGGAATCCGCTTGCAACTGCAGGGAAGAGGTCCAAAAGCAATTCTTCTTTTTCGGTTTTAGCTAGTTTCACATTTTCGAATTCGGGCAGTTCCGGGTTATCAGGCTTCTGATATTGGGAAACATCATATGGCTGTTCAATTCTGCTTCCGGTTATTTTTTCTCTGAAAGTTGTTTCGACCGGAAACGGAGTTTTACCATAAACTCCTTTTACAAGATTATGAAACTGGGATGATACATTGCTATAAAAAGGTTTACCTTTATTTTCTGAAATAACGGATTGAACTGCCTGAACACCGACGATTTGCGATGTCGGGGTAACAAGCGGAGGAAGACCTGCATCGAGGCGGACGACGGGTACCGTTCTCAATAACCTGTCAAAAAGGTTTTCCATTTTTGCGGCTTTAAGTTGAGCCATCATATTAGTATACATTCCGCCGGGAATCTGAGCTTCTCTTACTCTGTCATCAGGTGCAGGGAAGTTAAAATATTTTTCGATTTCCTGGCAGTTTGTTAGCACTTCATCGTATTTATCTTTTTTTGATGCTTTTATTGCATTTTTAAAAAGCATTTCTACTTCAGGTTCTAGATTATAATTTGCAATATCAAATTCTTTCGGGAACATCTTCAATTCATCAAACTTATCGAGTTCTTTTCTGATTTCGAAAAGTTCTTTGTTAATTTTGGAAACTGCTTCCAGGTTTACCCCGGTATCAATTTTTAACATATCGCAGAAAATTTGTACAAGTTCGAAAGCCGGAGCCGCCGGACCACCT
>JBAZEQ010000085.1:0-9578 GCA_041653855.1 Ignavibacteria bacterium
CCAGAGAAGAATTTCTGTCTTACTGAATGGTACTCCGCAAAACGACCCCGAAGACCATCAGGTTTACTGGATTGAACTATCGGACATAATGTCTTCCGTGGAAAGCATACAAATGCAAAGAGGTATTGGCACGGTTCTTTACGGAACATCGGGTGTGGGGGGTATTATAAATGTTCAAACTATCGATTACTTTAGGAATAAATTTATAAATATTAACGCCGGATACGGAGATTTCAATTCGAGACGCTATTCAATGGAATATTCTTCCGGTCTTACTAAAAACGGTTTTGGTTTCTATGGAAAGTTTTCTAAAACCAGGACGGATGGCTACAGAAATCTTTCATGGTCCGATCATTATTCGTATTTTTTAAGTGCAGGGAAATTGCTCAATGATAAGTCATCAATTAAATTGAACATTTATGGCTCACCAAATAAAAACCATCTTACGTATAACGGTGTAACAAAAAATTATCTTGAAGGAAAAGTTACCGGTGATCGTTTGAAAGATAGAAAATATAATCCTCTCGATTACCCCGGTGAAACAGATGATTCATATCAGCCTCATTATGAATTAATATACAACCTGCAGGCAACGGAAAATATATTTCTCTCGAATACTTTTAATTATATCAGGCGGGAAGGATATTTAACGACGAATTACCCGTATAATAAAGGATATAATCTGGCATATTTTCATCTACCACCCTTTTATGTTAATGATACAACTACATATAATCCGAATTTCTATCATCGGAATTACATAAACCAGATTGATTCTTTTCCGGGAAAGGGCTACCAGATTAATCGGTGTAATATGGTTGTAAATTTATTTGTGAACAGCAATTCATACGGATGGTTTCCAAAATTACAGTGGAGACATTTTAACAATAAAGGAAGCTTGCTCTTAGGCGGAGAATTTCGTTTGCATAATTCCGAACATTACGGGGAAATATCGTTCGGTGATGCGTTACCTCCCGGAACACCAAGCGATTACAGGTATTATTTTTATAATGGTAAAAAAACAACGGCTTCTGTTTATTTAAACGAATTTACCAGTGTTGATAAGAAGTTATCTATAATGATTGGAGTGCAATTCACATATCACAAGTATACAATTAATAATGACGCCTTCAAACACTATGATTTTAGTGCCGATTATAAATTCCTTACTTCGAGAGTAGGGTTTAATTATAATATTACCGATGAATTTAAGTCTTATTCAAGTGTATGTATTGCAAGACGCGAACCGAGGCTTAAAGACATTTATGATGCAGACAGTCCTCTCTCCAGACCAAACTTAAAAATTGTCGATACCGTTAATCACATTTATTCCGAACCATTGGTACAATATGAAGAGCTTACAGATTATGAGTTTGGTTTCGAATATACTTCGAATTTTCTGAAAGCGAACCTGAATTTTTACGTGATGGATTACAAAAATGAAATTATCAGTAGTGGTATGCTGAATAGTGTAGGGGAACCGGTTTACGGAAATGCAGGGCAAACCATTCATCGCGGAGTAGAGTTTGAATTCGAATTAAACTTTCTTTCCAATTTTAGGAAAAAGGTAAAAGACAATAATACGGTTCTTACCTTAAGCGGAAATTTAAGTCTGTCTGATAATTATTTTAAAGAATATATCGAAATAAAAGGTGTTGATTCACTTGGGAATATTGTTAAGGGGAATGATTATTCGGGAAATCAAATATTGCTTACCCCGCGAATTATCGGGAATCTTTCCTTAAATTTAAATACTGAATACGGATTGGGAGGTTATTTTGCAATGCAGTGTATTGGAAAACAGTACCTAGATAACTCGGAAAACGAAGTGAAAAATCCTTCCGCCAGAATGGTAGCGGGTTACGTGGATAAGGATATTAGTCCGTACACCGTTTTCAATGTAGGTATTATATTGGATTTTATCCCGCTCGTAAAATCGAAAACTTTAAATAAATATTTCAGGTCACTTGAGGGGTCACTCAAAATTAATAATGTTTTTAACAGGTTATACGAAACCTACGGAACGATTGACTCTAAAGGTATACCATACTGGATACCTGCGGCAGACAGAAACGTGTTTTTTAATCTAAAAGTTGGTTTCTGATTTACAATGTATTACTATGATAATTGTTCCGAAATATTCGAGAGCAGGTTAAGTTTTTCAATTCGGATTTTTAACGATGATAAAGTAATATTTTTATTCCCTTGCAAATTTAATTCTTTGTTAATAATTTTAAATAGTTCTTTTTGCATAAAGATGTATTGGGGTGCTTTTACTCGAATGAGAAAGGCTGAGACAACACCCATAGAACCTGATGCGGGTAATGCCGTCGTAGGAAAATACAAATGTATTTTTAACGCTTAAATTTTTCTTTGTTTTATCAGGTTCGGGAAAAGTTTAAGCGTTTTTTTATTACTTATTAAATTTATGATAAACCAAAAATTTTCCTCTTTTGAGGGTAAAGAGGTAGATGAGAAAAATTCGGAATTAAAAACTGTTTCACATTTCACATTTTATGTTTTACTATTATTTGCAATTTATTCTTTGTTTTTCGTTAGTCTGGCGAAGAGTCAGGAATTAGATACAAATGAATATAAAACGCAAACGATAGAGGTTGATGCTTTGCGGGGCGTAGAAAGATTAACACCTATAACATTCGAAAACATAAAAAGAGAAACCATAGAAAAACGTTACTGGATGCAGGATTTGCCGATGTTTGTTAACGGAAAAACTAACATTAATGCATATTCTGAATCGGGTGCTTCGATTGGCTATTCTTATTTTTCTATTCGGGGATTTGACCAGAAAAGAATCGCAATTCTGGTAAACGGGACACCGCAAAACGATGCGGAAGACCACCAGGTTTACTGGGTGGATTTATCCGATATTACATCTTCTGTAGAAAGTATACAACTGCAAAGGGGTATCGGCACGGCTCTTTACGGCACCTCGAGCATAGGCGGTGTAGTAAATATACAAACACTCGATTATTTTAAAAATAAATTTATTAATTTAAACGCAGGATTCGGAGATTATAATTCAGAGCGTTACTCTTTTGAATACTCTTCCGGATTGCTGGAAAGCGGATTCGGTCTTTACGGTAAATTTTCAAAAACAAAGTCGGATGGATATAGAAATTTATCCTGGTCAGACCACTGGTCATACTTTTTAAGTGCCGGAAAAATGCTCGGTCCAAATTCCGTTATCAAGCTGAACTTCTACGGTTCGCCTATTAAAAATCATCTTGCATATTACGGAGTTACAAAGGATTATCTCGACGGGAAAATAACCGGTGACCAGAGAATTGACAGGAAATACAATCCTCTGGAATTTCCAAATGAATCGGATAACTATAACCAACCGCACTATGAATTAGTTTATAACCTGCAGGCATCAAAAAATTTGTTTATATCTAATACTCTTAATTATATGCGTGGCGAAGGATATTTTATTACAAATTTTCCTGTTTCCTATGGATATGATTTATCGTATTTTCGACTTCAGCCCATTTTTACATCGGACTCAACACTTTTTAATCCCGGTTATTATCTCCGTAATCCCGACGGAACATTAAATTACACGCCTGAAAAAGGTTACCAGATTGTGCGAAGCGATATGGTGGTAAATTTATTTGTAAATAATAACGACTATGGCTGGTATCCAAAAGTTCAGTGGAAACATTCTGGCGATAAAGGTAATTTACTTGTTGGTGGTGAAATAAGACTGCACAATTCACAACATTATGGAGAGATTGCATACGGAAATGCTTTACCACAGGGGACTCCTGATAATTACAGGTATTACTATTACGAAGGAAAAAAAAGAACCATATCGTTTTATGCAAACGAAATGTACAATATAAATAAAAAGCTCACCGCTATGGTTGGTGTGCAGTACGCAAATCATTATTATAAAATTAATAAGGATAAGTTCAAGCCTTATAACTTTAATGTGAGTTATGAGTTCCTTACTCCGCGTGTGGGTTTGAATTATAATATCAATAATGATTTTAGAGTGTTTGCAAATGTATCTATGGCAAGGCGTGAGCCGAGACTGAAAGATATTTACGATGCCGAAAGTCCTTACTCCAGACCGAATTTCAGAATAGTGGATACTGTAAACAGAATTTATTCCGACCCGCTTGTAAAGCCCGAAGAGATGACCGACTTTGAACTCGGCTTTGGATATCATACAAATTTATTGAAGGCAAACCTGAATTTTTATCGGATGAACTTTACAAACGAAATCGTGAGTAACGGTCAGCTCGATAACGTCGGACAGCCGATTAACGGTAATGCGGGAAAATCCATTCACCAGGGAATTGAATTTGAATTCGAATATGATTTGCTTGCACAGATATACAGCGGGATAAAATATAAAAATCCTATACTTACTTTAAATGGAAATTTGAGTTTATCGGATAATTATTTTAAAGAATACACGGAAATTAACGGGGTGGATACGCTCGGAAATATTATTTACGGAAATGATTATTCCGAAAATAAAATTCTTCTTAATCCGCAACTTATCGGAAATCTTTCTTTGAACTTCAATTCGGATTTCGGATTGGGGGCGTATATCACAATGCAGTATATTGGTAAGCAATATCTTGATAACTCCGAAAACGATAGAAAAAATCCCGAAGCACGACAGGTAACGGGTTATGTAGATAAAACTATTAATCCATATACTGTGTTCAATGCAGGTTTATCGATGGATATTGTTCCGCTTGTGAATTCGAAAGGGTTAAGCAGGTATTTTAGAACCCTCGAAGCGTCTCTTAAAGTTAATAATGTATTTGATAAATTATACGAAACTACCGGCGGAGTTGACTGGACGGGAGCCCCCAACTGGATTCCCGCCGCCGAAAGAAATATTTTCTTGAATCTGAAAGTAGGATTTTAAAATTCAATTTGTCATCCCTGCGGAAAAACAAATTATGTCATCCCTGCGGATTTTAGGCAGGGATCTCGTTTTAAAAAATCGCTTTACTTTTGACTGACTCGTTACTACGCTCTAGCGTAGTAACGAGATTTTTATTTCTCACACCCAAATTCTCTATGTCATCCCTGCGGAAAAACAAATTATGTCATCCCTGCGGTTTTAGGCAGGGATCTTGTCAACTCGTTACCTGCCGTGGTAGACTTCAGCGTAGTAACGTTTCTCACACCCAAATTCTCTCTGTCATTCCGGCGGATTTTAAGCCGGAATCCAGCTATAACAAACGTTTTTTCCTCGTTACGAAACACCAGCTTCGTAACGAAATATTCATTTTACTTGATAGCCACGCCCGCCGTGATTTGTCATTCCCGAATGCTCTTGTCGGGAATCCAGAAAAAAAAATTACATCCTTGTAAAAATATATTTATTTCATTTTGCGGAAAAACAAATTGTGTCATCCCTGCGGATTTTAGGCAGGGATCTCGTCAACTCGTTACCTGCCGTGGCAGACTCCAGCTCGCAGAGGCGAGTGACGATTTTTTTTATGTTTTCATTCTGATTGCACTTATTTTATAATCACTAGCTTTTGCTGAATAGCCACGAGCTTCAGCTTGTGGTTAGTATGGAAATAAAAAGGGCTTTAGCCCATAATATATTATCGGCTAAAGCCAAATCTTTTTGATTTCTCTCCACGACTTAAAAGTCGTGGCTACAGATTTTATCTATTACTTCTCTAATTGTTATTCCCGCAGGGTACCCCTTGGGTAAAGCGGGAATCTATCAATATTTTCTTATTCTGAAATATTTTCCTTGATTATAAATTGAAATATCACTAATTAAATAAGAATTTTACATAATACAAGAAAACAAATAAGAAAAAGTAATTACTTGTTTAAATTAAAATGAGGAGATTTAAATGCCAAATTATTTTATTTTCCATTGTACCCCACCAACATATACTGAGTGTATAGATAAAAACCTTTTTGGGCAAGGAATTAAAATGGGTGGATTTGTATCAAATGTACATAGAGGTGATATTTTATTTCTAGTTCAGGTTTCAAAATATAGAGAAAGATTTTTGAATTTCATAGAGGGTCCTTTTATTGCATTGTCTGATGGAACGCAAAATATTATTGCAGATGCTTTTGGAGGGGGTTACCCTTGGCAGGTTTCCGTAGATATGAGTTTGTCTAGGAATAAAATATTTTATTCTGATTATAAAACATTTTTTGAAAATCAAAACCTTAAATTACATGACGAATTATTTCCACCGTTTTCTCTTTCTCAATCTGTTGGGAACGAACTTCTTCAAATTTTGGGTATTGTTTTAGATACTAACTCAATTCATACTGTCCCAACACCAATATCAATTGAATCTGATTTTAGGAAAAAATATAAAGCAAATTTCTTGTGTACTGATGGTCACTATGTAAGATCTTTAAGTGAAATGACGATAGATAATTGGTTGTATCATAATGAAATATTGCATTCTTATGAGAAAAAATTACCGCTTCAAGAACCACTATATTCTGATTTTTATTTAAAAAAAATAGACTGCTATATTGAATTTTGGGGAATGAATGATGACCCTTTATATAAAGAAAGAAAAAAGATTAAACAAAAATTGTACTCGGAAAACAATTTTAAATTATTAGAACTTGAATTTGAACATTTAACTCGATTAGATGATATTTTACCAAAAAAACTAAATAAATATGGTTTAAAACTTAAATAAATTAATATGAAAATTTTAATTTTAAGGACCATTTCACATACAAAAATTTGGGAAGGAGAGCAAAAAGTTTGTACTTATGATACAAGGGCTTACGAAATAATTAAACAATGGGAGCCAAATATTGAAAAATTTAAGACTATCGATTTTTCTTTTTGCTTGGGATTTTATTCAAACAAATATTTTTCATATTTACATCCAAATGGTAGAAATGCATACTTGGGTACAGAAAACGAAAATAAGCCGTCTATTCTAAATACCTTTTCATTGGATAATACAAATAATTTTATTAGAGATAATAAAAAAGAGATAAATGTTGAAATTAAGTTGATTAAGAAAATTAATTCATTTAATAGAGATAAAATGAATGAACTAGAAAATATATTGATTAATATAAAAAGAAAAGAATTAAAATTATTTACCGGATATCCAAGCTTATGCTTTTCGCTTGATAAAAATTTGGTTCTTTCTTTACTTAAGAAATATAATGTGGATATGGAGTCAATAGGAAATATGTAATATACCTTTTCCCCCTTGCTTTTCTCACCCTAATACCATATATTATTATGGCATATTTCGTTCTTTAAAATATTATAAATTCTCTGCGTACTCTGTGGCATTGTATCGCAGTGGAGCTGTGTTACAGATGTGTTTTTCTGAATGATAGCAAGTTAAATCACGGTTTAAACAAGTACCTAATGCTAAAAAAATTAAATAAACTAATACGAATTGTAACGCTGTAACGTTACCGATAAAAATTAGTTTGTAAAAACAGTAATTTATTTTTCGTTTTTTGATAACGTGTTTTTAGTAACACATAAGACCCGAATAAACATTGATTTATTTTTGCTTTTCCTGTAACAGGTTTCCCGATTCCTGCATTGGTAAGTGTAAAAGCGAGAATAAATCTTCTGAATACTGACTACTGCTTGTTAAATTTCTCCATCAGCGTTTTCAGCTTTTTATCTGCATCTTCTTTCGTAAGCTTTTTATGCTTCACTTCCGGTGGTTTTACTTTTCCCCCTCGCATTGAGAGCTGTATTCTTTTTCTTGCAAGGTCAACTTCAACAACGGTTACCGTAACTTTTTGAGCGACCTTTAATACGTCGGCAGGATTTTTTATATATCCGTCTGCTATCTGGCTGATGTGTACAAGCCCGTCCTGATGAACGCCAATATCAACGAATGCTCCGAAGTTAGTAATGTTTGTAACTATGCCGGGAAGTTTCATTCCGGGTTTAAGGTCTTCGAGTTTTCCTACATCTTTTGCAAATTCGAATATCTCGAATTTTTCTCTGGGGTCTCGTCCCGGTTTTGCAAGTTCTGCTTTTATATCTTCGAGTGTTGGCAAGCCGACCGTATCGCTTATATATTTGTTTACGTCTATCTTTGCCTGATTTTGCGGAAAGCTGATTAGCTCTTTTACTGTACATCCGATATCAGTCGCCATTTTTTCGACTATGTGATATGTTTCCGGGTGAACGGCAGATGCATCGAGTGGATTTTCACCGTTGCGAATCCTTAGAAATCCCGCCGCTTGTTCAAAAGCTTTGTTTTTCAGACGTGCTACTTTTTTCAAGTCTTCTCTTGATTTAAATGCACCGTTTTCATTTCTGAAATCCACAATGCTTTGTGCGAGTTTCGGTCCAAGACCCGATACATAAGTAAGAAGCTGTTTGCTTGCAGTGTTCACTTCCACACCGACTCCGTTCACGCAGCTCATTACAACGTCGTCGAGTTTTTGTTTTAGCATAGTCTGGTTCACATCGTGCTGGTACTGTCCCACTCCAATCGATTTCGGGTCGATTTTTACAAGCTCTGCAAGCGGGTCGATTAAACGTCTGCCAATTGAAACCGAGCCTCTTACGGTTACATCGTAGTCGGGAAATTCTTCACGTGCAACTTCGGATGCGGAATAAATAGAAGCACCGCTTTCATTCACCATCACAACAGGGATATTTTTAATTTCGAGTTTCTCGAAAATTGTTCTTACAAATTCTTCTGTTTCTCTTCCTGCCGTCCCGTTTCCGACAGCGACTATTTCTGTTTGATATTTTTTCACGAGCTCAACAATAGTTTCACTTGCTTTAAGTTTTAGTGCGGCTCCCGTGTGCGGGTATATAGTATCGTTATGTAAAAGTTTTCCCTGCCGGTCGAGACAAACTACTTTACAGCCCGTTCTGAATCCCGGGTCGAGTGCAAGTATGTTTTTTTCTCCAAGCGGAGGAGCGAGAAGAAGTTGCCTTAGGTTATCTGCAAAAACGAGTATTGCTTGTTTATCGGCTTTTTCTTTTAATAAATTTCTGAATTCTGTTTCGATTGAGAGCGAGAGCATACGTTTGTAGCAATCTTTAACTGACATCATGACCTGTTCGGATGCTGAATTTTTCGCAACACTATCTACCGTACTGAAATTTTTCACAAAAAGTTTATTTAGAATTTCAATGGCTTCTTCTTCGTCAGGTTCAATATTCAATCTTAAGAAGCCCTCGTTTTCTCCGCGGTACATAGCAAGCAGTCTGTGCGAGGGAGCGGAATTTGCCTGCTCTTTCCAGTCGAAATAATCTTTATATTTAATTCCTTCTTCTTCTTTATCCTTGGCAACTTTTGAAGACACGAAAGCTTTCCTTTCGAATAGTTCACGGGTCTTTTCTCTTGCAAGTTTATTTTCATTAACCGTTTCCGCGATAATATCTCTTGCCCCGGCGAGAGCTTCTTCTATCGATTTTACTCCCTTTTCTTCGTCTATGTATTTTTCTGCTTCTGCATTTACATCGATATTTTCCTGCCCGATAATTGAAGTTGCAAGCGGCTCTAGACCTTTTTCTTTTGCAATCGTAGCTCGTGTTCGTTTCTTCGGACGGAAGGGTAAATATATATCTTCAAGTTCGGTAAGCGTTTCTG
>JBAZEQ010000086.1:0-9553 GCA_041653855.1 Ignavibacteria bacterium
AGAATAATTTGTTTGAGTACCAATTACATTTTCGATTTTACCCGAAACATCATCCGATGGTGAAAAATAGCAATCAATTCTTTTTCCGTTAATGTTGAATATGTGAGGAGTATTGTCAGCCTTTGCATTTCCGAATTTTGCATTTGTGGAATTATTGACATCATTATGTGAGCCCCACATTTCTTCAAATTCCCGTGTATAAGCGTTACATAAAGATTCATCCTGAATAAAAATTGTATTTTCTACATCCTGATAAAACTGTTGATATGTAATATTAGCAGAACCCGACCATACCCATTTTTCCGAATATGAACTAGTATTGGGATCTCTTCCATCAAAAACAAAAAATTTATTATGCATTAGTGATGAAGTGGAATAATTTCTTTGTTGAACACGTATTCCCGCATTAATTAATTCTTGCATTAATGCCTGAATTGTTCTTGAATCATACACTATTCTTATTTTAACCCCTCTAACCATAGCATTTATTAACGCCTGTTTAAGGTTTGTGAGGTCATTAAAGGAATAAATTGCTAAATCTATTGAATATTGTGCTGAATCTATTCTTTGTATAAGTCTTGTTTGATAATCTGCATTTCCATTAGCTAAATTATTAGGTAGTGCGACAGATGATTCAACAGGATAATTAAAATATGCTTCTATTCTACCTGTTGAACCAGTATGAGACTGCGTTGAGAAATATTTTACAACCGAACTTGTTCCATTTCCATTAGTAGATGATACAAGAGCATAATATATTTTTCCCGGGCTTAGACTTGTCAAATTAACCGAATGGCTCGTCGTTTGAGTCGCATTATAAACTGAATCAGTATATATAATCGGTTGCCCAATAGAATCCGATACAAAATATTTTACTTTTGTATCACCTTGAGATAATGTAGTATAAGTTAATGTAATTCCTGTCTGTGTTATATTAGATTCTACAGGTGACGAAGCAATAGTAGGACCACCTGATGTATTAATAATATCATTTAAATCTCTTGGAATAATCTGGTAGCCTGTATTATACGGAACTGCTGTAGAATATTGACTCATCAAGGCTACAACGTCAAATGGATATAGCGGAATTGTCGTATTAGCAATATTTGACGATAAATAGACTCTAATTTGACAAGAATCGCTACCAACAAATAACCAAAAATTCGTACCCGAACCCGAACCCATTGTCCATTGTGTTACAGGTACTCCTGAATTATTTTTAACTTGTGTAATACCATTAATCCTGATTAATCTACTTTCCCATAATTCACCGCTTCTTGCCTGGGTTGGAGTAATAATAACAGGAACGGGCGTTGATATATTTTGCGATAATACTCTGAATGAATCGATAGGTTGTAACTCAATTAAACCGTTATAATTAGTAACAAGACCTGATACAATAATACTATCACCTCTTGTTACTCCATTACCAAATGTAGCATCATACGCACAAAGCCCTGCTGATGGCACCTGGAAATATACCAGAGGAGCTCCAAGTTCCCCACCTGTCGTAACAACACCTTTAATTAAAACGTGCTGATTTAACATTATCGGGACACCGTTTGCATCGAGTCTCCTTACCGAATCAATCGGGATTACCTGAGATATCGCAAAATTTACGATACCTACTAATAATAAAATTGTGAAAGTTAATTTTTTCATAATATTTATATTTAATTGATAAATTTTTTCGTACTAAAATTTTTAAAATATTAAAAAACATTTTAAAAATATTTGGGCTAAAGCCCGTTTTTCTTATTTCTTTAACCCCATCGTAAACGGTGGGGTAACTTTATTATTAATCATCCTTTTACACAATCGTAAACGATAGGGTAACTTTATTATTAATCATCCTTTTACACAATCGTAAACGTTGGGGTAACTATATTATTAATCATCCTTTTATACAATCGTAAACGATGGGGTTAGAGCTGACACGTTTTCGGGCTTTAGCCCAAATTTATTTAAAAAAACTAATTTATTTTATTACCAAGCATTTTTAAAGCCGAATTAATAATTATTCCATTTGGATCTTCTGTCGTTTTTCTATTTATTTCTTTTTTAATTGCTTCCTTATTTTCAATTATACACTTATCGAGCATATTTTTTTGATAAACTACACTATATGGTGTAACATATTTATATTCATACCTACTTATCAAATCAGAAAACTTCGGCAGATTTTTCACCCATAAAAACGATTTATCATCCCAAAAAATTAATTTCCAATCTTTATTCTTGCAGAAATATGATATGACCGTTTGTTCCATTTCCTGCGGTGCGCGTACTAAATCGGGAGCAAGATAAATCGCATAATCTATCCCATATTCATCGAGCTTCTGTTCGAAGCCCTGTTTTTTCATAATAATTTGATTGTACTTAAAGAAAATATCATCATTTAAATTTCTACTGTCAATAAAATTTTTCTTATCCGGAAAATTCCATACTAAAAATCCACCCGTTCCAAAGTGATTAAAAATCTTATCACCTATTTCCGTAACCTTAGATTCTTTCATAAAATCAAACATCTGTGTTGGAATAAAATCGGAATTAATTCCAAAGCCTGTAATCCTATAATACTTTAAATACTTCAAATATAAATCATTACTATTTATTTGTACTGTAAGGAATACAAAAAACAAACTTAATGCGATTTTAATAAATGGCTTTTTGAAAATGAAATCCCGGATATTTATACTTTTAATCGAATTCAAACTAAAATTTATCGAGACCACAAGAAAAACAAATAAAATCAGCACATAATCTACTGTAAACCTCATCGCCCTTACGGAATAAATTGCAAAGCCTATAAAAAGTAAAGCAGGGAAAAGGTCTTTTTTCTTTTTGGAATAGAACAATATTAAAACTCCCGAAAACAGCATTATCTTATAAATGATAGAAACAAAACTATCATTATACTTACCACTAAACGGAGAAATCCATTCATTCACAGTTTCCAGCATCTTCATCTTTGTATGGCTGTAAGCATATAAATATGTCTGATAAAAATTCGGATTAACAAACATTACCAGAATTGATGCTAAAAATATTAAAAGCAACCGAACAAGTTCTGGTTTTGTAAGAGCAGGAATTTCTTTAGACGAAAACTTATTCGGATTAAGAAAAATAATTATTTCTGAAAAGACGTACAAACCAAGTAAAAACATCCCGGCAATGATTCCCATATGCATATTTGCCCAGACAAGAAATATCAAAGGAATATAAAACAATATTTTAAAATTATTTCTATTTATATACCTGTACTGTACGATAATCAGTAGTAAAAGAACAAAAGAAAGATACGACATCAAATGTGGACGTGGAGATAGCCTATCTATAATACCGAAAGCCAGAAAAAACAGTGCAATGAAACTTATGGTATAGCTGACTTTAAATTTTCTTAAAATCAAAAAATACAAATAAAAAATTAGCAAGATTAAGATAGTTCTGAAAACAGAAATACCATTGTATCCGCTGAACGTATATATCGTATATGTAATTACATCCCATCCCCATTCAAAAGGCATCCATTCCTGTCCCTGTGTCATATAACCGAAAATATCGGTAGAAGGTACCTGATGAGTTTGTAAAATATATTTACCTGTTGCTAAATGCCAGAATACATCATCATCTCCGGTTATCTTAAACGTAGTGAAGTAGCATATAAAAAGTGCAAATGTAAAAAGAAGAATATAATTAAATAAAGGTTTCTCTATAAATGAATTCTCAATAATATGAGATTTTGCTGTTGCTTTTTTTTTTGCTTTTGCCAAATTATATAATAGTTTTATTTTTAATTATCAGTCGATAATTTATATCTTAAAATTCTGTCATTTCCTGTATCAGCAATATATACGACTTTATTAAAGTATGATATGCCTTTTGGATTATTAAATATTGTTAAATCTCCAAAAGATTCCCTCAAGAGTTTTCCGTTATTGTTGAATTTGAATAAATGATTTCTATATGAATCTATAACATAAATTGCATAGTTCGCATCCATAACAATTGCATCGGGAGAACCGAATTTCATATTAACCAAATCCTGAGAAGTGGAAGTATATTTTGGGTCATATGTACCGTTAACGGAGTTATATTCGAAATAAATTACTTTGTTCAACCTGTTTGTATCCTGCGAGCTCCTCGTTATAATAAAATCTGTCGAGCTATTAATTATAGTTAGAGCTGAAGAAATATTTTCTATCGAATAAAAACTATTACCCGATGTTTGGAATCCGTTTAAAACGGTTAACTGTTTAACCGAATCAATTCCTTTCACTTTCAATAATGCATTACCCGGATCGATATTCAGCGGGTCTTCAGGACCTATCCTCGATATTAAATAGCTATTATCAGGATAAGTTGAAATACCTGTGAATTTTCTGAACTTATTAGAACTTGGTGTAGAAATCAAACTCGTCAATAATCTTACAGCCGGAGTATTTTGATTTAATACACCGCCTCCTGTAACAACCTTTAATCTGAAAACAATACTTGTTGTATCCTGAATTGTTATTGAATCACAAATTAAGAGTAAATCAAAATTTCCGTCCTGTGCAATCTTTTTCGGGAACACAGACGAGTTGAAATAATAACTTCCATATTTTCCCCCTGCTACATCCATCTGGACTATCCTGTTATTTTTTGTATCCGCAACATATATTATCTGGTCATTTCCTGCAAAAACGGCTTCGGGCTTATTAAAACCAGTCCAGATTGGTCCTTGCAAAACGTAAACAGTATCACTTACATTTATACTACCGTTATTTACAATTGGAAAAGTAGAAAGGTCAAGCCTATCGCCACAACCTGCATATAATAGAACTAATATACAAGAAATTAAAAATCTGATTCTCATATTATTTATTTTTATATAAAATTTATCCACTTATTTGTTTTTTCTAAATTACTAATATGATTTTGGAAATAAAATTGTTATAGAAAATCTTTGAGTAAAACCAAGTTCTTTATATTTAGCAATCGAATAATCCAGATTTGTTTTTGCAAACGATATAGGAAATTTCACGCCAGCACCAGCCGAAAAAGATTCTGCATCAACATTAAATTTATATCCGCCTCTAACAAATAGAAAATCCTTATAGGCATATTCTCCGCCAATACTGAAATTTTCCGCATTATCATTTGGACTGTTCAATTGTATACTTGTTGTAACCCTGTTATTTTGATTCATATACGGTTCAAATGCAAAACCAATTTTAAAAAGAGTAGGAGGTGGAAATTTCTGAAAACTATTTGCAACTCTGTCACCAATCAAGTCAACACTGCCTGAGGGTGATACCTGTCCTCCAAAATTGGAAATCATTACAGCAAATCTTGATGTCCCAAGACCGGTTTTATAATAAGTAGCTAAGTCACCCAAAACAGTCTTCATTTTCATCTCACCGAGATTTTCTTCGACATATTTCACGGTTGCACCGAATGAAAATTGGTCAGTCATTTGCCTTGCAAAGCTCAAACCTACAGCTAAATCCGAATACCTGAAAAAACTGCCAGTACCTTCAGGTTGAAATTCGGTTGTTATCTTCATATCTTCGGTTCTCAATGATGTAACGCTTAATCCTACTGCATTGCTTCCGAAATGATACACACCTCCGAAATGCTCGAGTCTAGTATCAACAAACCACTGCGTATGAGAAAAAGTAGCACCATTTTCTTTAAATAATACAAGACCAGCCGGATTATAGTGCAAAGATGACATATCATTTGAAACTGCTACGAAAGTTTCTCCCATTCCAGTTCCCCTGGCACTGTTTCCAATTTTTAAAAATTGCAGTGAAGAGGTTCCAACTCTTTGTCCGCCGAGATTAGGAAAAAGCTGTGCATAAGAATAATTTGCATAAAACAAATAACAAACAGCAAAGAACAAATAAAAAATATATTTTTTGTATTTCAAATCGATTATTTTTATAAACTTATTAATATTCATATAATAGAATAAAATGTTTTTATAATTTTATGGTAAAACCAAATTTAAACTGTCTTGGAGTTAAATACCTAGCCGGGTTATACGGGAACGGGTCGAGCGGTGACTGTAAATCCGGATACAAAGGGTCATTCCAGCTATTTGGTGTCGGGTCGCCGTATTCATAAGCTCTTCCAGTAACAGGATTGATAATCGTCGAATTTTTATTGTTAAGTAAATTTTTGACAGAAAGATTTATTACAAATTCTAATCCATATAAATTTACGTATTTATCCAAGTCAACATCAATATAAAACCAGTTTTCTCCAACATTTCCGTTAATATTATCATAATCCGAAGTATATTCGGGTCTTCCGTTTTCAAGATATGCCGTTAATAACTGAGGAGTATATCTTTTTCCGGATTGGAAAAATATTCTGGTCTTAAAATTAATATCATCGAGAATATTCCTTCCAAATCCAAATATCCCTTTACCTTTTTCAAGAGAAAAGAATAAGTTTGCACTTACCGTAAAAGGTCTATCCCAGCTTAAGAAATTTTCCTGAATGGTTTCCTGCGCCCCGCGTGTAGCAATCAAATATCCCTGATCGGATGTAGAACTTTTTCCTGTTGCTACAGAATAGGTAAAGTCAAATTTACCGTTAAACCATCTTCCTATTCTTTTTTTATATTCAATTTCAATTCCTCGTGTGCGAGCATAATCCTGATTGAAATAACTAATAAAAGTTTTCCCAATATACCTGCCGCTATTTATAACAATGCTTTTTGTTGAAATATAATCGTAAATATTCTTATAATAAGCCGTAATCGTTAATACATCATCGTTTGTAAATTGATTTCTAATACCAAGTTCATACGATACAGTAGTTTCCGGATTCAAATCAGGATTACCGAATTTCTGGAATGTTGACTGTGCAGACTGAGGATTTAATTTTGCATAAACAAACTGCGGTTTCGGTCTTTTTGAAAACTGACCATAAGAGAAAAACAAAGTCTGGTTATTAGTTATCGGATGTGAGATACCAAGTCTTGGTGATAATCTTGCTTTCCAGTGTCTGCCAAATAAAGTATAAGTATCTTCCTCATATTTTTTTCTCAACTCATCCGGAATCGTAACAACAGCAGGATTATTAACAGCATCATCAACGAATTTTCCCGGAAACCAGTAATCAAATCTTAATCCATAATTTAATATCATACCTTTAAATTGAAGTGAGTGCTGTGCATAAGCTGCACCGAATGCAGGAAAAACTTTATAAACATCATTATTTAATCCCATTGGTTTTACCCACGGCTGATAAATATCAATCAGTTGCATTTCCTGAAAACTTGTTTCTATACCTGCTTTCAATTTACTTTTAGGAGTAAAATTATTTGTAAAATCTGCCTTTGCAGAATACTCAATAACATAATGGTCGTGCCACGTATAAGAATTTCCAATATCATAAAATCCGTCTCCCGGAATAATTCCCGTTCTTAATGAATCGATGTAGTAATAATTGAACGGGGGTTTAACTATATCGAATGGTTCATAATATTCATCCCAATTTTTACCGTTTGCATCTGCTCTTAAATTTGTATAGAATCTGCTAAGCTTCAATTCATAAAATGACTTTGGACTTACAGTGTGAGTCCATGTTAAAGTGTGGAAAATAGATTTCGATGTATATGTATTGGCATTTCCCAATAAATCCTGAAATTCATACTGATAGCCGGGAGATGGTTCAACATATTCAAGATTATTCTGTAATGAAGTAGAACTTTGATTAATCGAAACTGATTGATTGAATGAATAAGACAATTTCGTTTGCGGAGTAAATCTCCAAGTCAGTTTACCCAGCCAGTACCAGTTATTATCCTGTCTTGGTGCAAAACGTGTTCCATAAAACGTAGATGAAAATAGCTGTGGAGCCTTTCCCTCCACTCCCGTATAGTTTCCTTCACTTTTAATTCTATTTATATAATATCCGTCCGATAGTCCCATAAAAAAATTACCAAAAAAAGTAATTTCTCCGGGTGGTTTAATTTTAAGAGCATTAAATAAATATTTTGTAATTGGTTCAGGTCCGCCAAAATTCACTTCAATAATATCCGTGTTAAAACTTGACCCGTCATTTTTCTTTAATCCGATATTATCTCTCGAATATGATAAAAATAAATTATACTGGTTCCATTTACCGTCTTTAGTCCGCGCATTAATAACACCGCTAGTAGCCTGTCCGAATTCAGCATTATAGCCGCCTGTGATTACCTCAACTTCTTCAAGAGAATTCGCCGAAAGTTGTAATCCAAAACCTGTACCTGAAAGAGGGTCCTGTACACTCACACCGTCGAGTAAAAAAGAATTTTCGTAATTTCTGCCGCCACGTATATATATTTCATTATTATCCTTCACCACTCCTGCCTGCTGTGTTACAACATCTTTAATATCTGTTACAATGGATTTTTCCATATCCTCGCTCGATAATATATGTGAGCTCGATGTCATTTCAATATCGAGTAGAGGTCTGTCCCCTATTACAACTATTTCCTGGTCAACAGTAAAAGATGTAATTTTTAATTGTATGTTCCATTCTTTTTGTTCACTCTGAGCTACAGAAACATTTGTATATTCTACGGTTTTAAAACCAACATAAGAGACCTGTAAAGTATAAGTTCCTTCAGGTACGTTTTCAATTTTATATTTCCCGTCAAAATCGGAAACGGCTCCAAGGTATGAACCTTTTATTTTTAGTGTTACACCTTCCAGCGGTGCTTTTGCAGAATCGGTAACAACTCCGTAAAGAGAGCCCGAAGGAGTTTGTGCAAAACATAGTTTTACCGATAAGAAGATAAAAAGAATCAGTAGAGTTTTTTTCATAAAAATAACATAAACTTATTTACAATAAATTTTTTATTAAAATTATAATTACCTTATTTTACTTCCGTAACCAAATTCGTTTATTAAAACTTGCTTCATAAACGCCTTAGAATTACCCGCATTACCATTCAAATAATATACGGGCATAAACAAAAAGAACAGATTAGGATTAATACGGGGACTTTTAAAGCCAACATACATCATTTCTGTGCAATTAGGTCGTGAAGTATATGGAGGAATCTGATATATACTATTTACAATATTCATATTCAAATATAAACTATTTGTGTGAGCTACCATAGAATTCACGTATAAGTTCGGATAAGACGAATTTTGTGAAAAAATAGTATCTCCCGGTACATAAAATTGTATGAAACATGTAGTTTTTACACTATCCAACGGTGCAAAATTAAATAATGAACCTTGAACAAATGTAACATTTGGCGTGCCTGAAGACCAAAAGACTTTACCACCTGCATTCAAATAGTACGGTAATGAGTTTTGTGCTAAGTTCAAGTTCGGGTCATTTTCATTTGTGCCTCCGCCATTTCTATTCGCTGACCATATAACTATTTTAAATAATTTGAGTGTTTCAATAAACATCGGATTGATGTTTTTAGGAATCAGTTTTCCACCGTTCGACTTAATATCCAGAACATCAAAGTTAATATCTTTTAAAACCGAATCAAAATAATTATTCGCATCGTTCATCTCATTCGTTGGCATATCTTTAATCAACAATAATTGTG
>JBAZEQ010000087.1:0-4576 GCA_041653855.1 Ignavibacteria bacterium
CTACAACACCAGCTCTTCTTTTAAGACCGATTCGCTGCCATTTATCAGCCGTTTTAGTATTTAATAAGTGAGAATAATCAAACATTAGATTTTAAGATTTATAAGATTGAAGATTAGAAAATAGAAAAATGGAAATGGAAAAAGGTATTCAATATCAAATTTTTTATTCTCATTTTCGCCATTACAATATCTTAATATATTCCATTTTCTATTTTCTATTTTCAGCATTTATTTGTTTATATATTTCAGCACCGTTTTTAAATTCAGCTTTATTACTTATTGCCTTTGATAATTCATTCAGTAAATCGTCTTCAAGGTTCACATTAAAAAGTTCTTTTGAAATTTCAATAGTTCTTTTTGCATAAGCTAAAATCTGCACCGTTTCGATTCCCGATATATCAGAAAAAAACCATCCGCAGCTTGTAAACATCAGCAATGAGTACTTTTGAATTTCCAACAATTTTAAAGCATTCTTCGTTTCATTTTCGTTTAAAGTCCTGATTGCATTTTGATTAAAAAATTCTTTAATATTTTCAGACGATGCATCAAGAATAATTTTTATATATTCATTTCTTGCTTTCCAAACATCAGCAAAATATTTAACTCCTTCCAATTCAAAAATTATCGAAAGTTTATCGCGAAGATGATTTAACGCATTCCGCAACGGTTCCCTCCATTTTTGATTCCAATTTGGTTCACCGCCGGTACTACAACCACAATCTGATTTCCATCTTCCAACACCATGAGCACAACTCCATGATTTTCCTTCATTATTAAGCCCTGCATTTAGCAATACTTCATAATCGGGTGGATATAAAGACAGATATTCGGAATAATTCACAACCCTAAATCCTTTTTTGGATGCGAGTTTTGACATTAAGTAAGCAATTGTTCGTTCGGAAAAATGCTTATGGTGTCCAAATGTCTCTCCGTCAACCGCCATATTAATCAATTGAGGTTTCTCAAAATTTGGAATTATCAAATTATTGATACGCTCCATTAATCTTTCGGAACTAAATATTATATCTTCAAAAGCAATGCTTCTCGATAAAGGACCATCATAAAAGAATATATCGATATATTTATCAGTATATTTTTTTGAAAAAGCTCTATAGGGTTTCCCGGTATTTATATTTCCTTCAGATACATCTTCCCAGTCTGCATTCCCGATTTTTCTTATCTTTAATGATTGCGACGGGTCAAGTATAATAAATTTCACATTTTCTTCAATTAGATATTCAAGAGTGTCATTATTACAGGCAGTTTCGGCAAGCCATATTCCTTCGGATTTTCTGCCGAAATGGAATTCAAAATCATATAATCCCCATTTAATTTGTGTAATATTATCATTTTGATTAGCAAGAGGCATTATGATATGGTTATAGACCTGAGCAATTGCATTACCGTGTCCATTATGAGAGTTGACACTATTTTTATCGGCATCGATAATTTTACAAAAAGTGTCCGGATGTTTTTCTTTTATCCAGTGTAATAAGGTAGGACCGAAATTAAAATTCAAGTATTCGAAATTATTTACTCTCTCCAATATCTCGTTGGTAGCCAAATCGGCTATAATAGCTTCCGTATTGGGTTTATAGCACTCCTGAAATATGCGTTCATTCCAATCGTGGAATGGTGCGGCAGTCGGTTGCATCTCAATTTCATCTGTCCATGGATTTTCCCGTGGGGGCTGATAAAAATGTCCGTGAATACAAAGATATAATTTTTGTGTCAAATAAATAATTGAATATAATAAAACATTTTCATAATAAATATTTTGGGCTAAAGCCCGGTTTCTTTTCCGCAATAACCCCACCGTAAACGGTGGGGAAACATTTCATATTTAAATTAAAAGCTAAAAACAATAAAAATAATATTAAATTAATTTACTTTTCAATTTTAAAAACTAATCCTCCAAGAGGAGGTAAAGTAATACAAATTGTATGATACCATTGATTTTTAGTTCTTTGATTAGAGCCTACACCTCCTGCATTACCTTTTCCGCTTCCACCATATTCCAGTGCATCACAGTTCAATATTTCTTTATAAAATCCATCAAACGGAACACCGAGTTCATAATTTTCCCTAAAGACAGGAGTCATATTTAACACAAACAATAATATTTCACTATTATTTTCAGATTTACGTAAGAAAGCAATTACACTACTATCCGCATCAGAAAAATCTACCCATTCAAAACCTTCGGATTTAAAATCCACTTCATACAAAGCAGGATGATTTTTATATAATATATTTAAGTCTTTAACAAAATAATTCAGTTTTTTATGCATCTCAAAATCCATAATAAACCAATCGAGAGAATCCTTAGCATTCCATTCTTTATATTGGGCAATATCATTTGACATAAAATTCAATTTCTTACCGGGATGTCCGAACATATAAAGGAAAAACAACCTGAGGTTAGCAAATCTCTGCCACTGGTCGCCGGGCATTTTCTCGAGTAAAGACCTTTTACCATGGACAACTTCATCGTGGGATATAGGCAGGACAAAATTTTCATTAAAAGCATACCACAGAGAAAATGTAATCATATTCTGATGATATTTTCTGTGAATTGGTTCTTTCGAAAAATATTTCAGAGAATCATTCATCCATCCCATATTCCATTTCATATCGAAACCAAGCCCTCCGATATAGGTCGGACGTGAAACCATCGGGAATGCGGTTGATTCTTCTGCAATAGTAACAATACCTTTATGATATAGATGAACAACTTCATTTAATTTTTTAATAAAATCTATTGCTTCAAGATTTTCTCTTCCACCAAAGACATTCGGTTCCCATTCACCATCTTTTCTGGAATAATCGAGATAAAGCATAGAAGCGACAGCATCAACGCGTAAACCGTCAATGTGATATTTTTCAAACCAAAAAAGGGCATTTGAAATCAGGAAATTTCTGACTTCATTTCTTCCATAATCAAAAACGAATGTTCCCCATTCTTTATGGAATCCTTTTTTCAGGCTTTTATATGCAAAAAGTTGAGTACCATCGAAATTAGAGAGTCCGTGTTCATCGGTTGGAAAATGTGCAGGAACCCAGTCGAGAAGAACACCAATCCCATTTTGATGACAATAATCCACAAAGAACATAAAATCCTGAGGAGTTCCGTACCTGCTGGTTGGAGCAAAATAGCTTACGACCTGATATCCCCACGATTCATCGAGAGGATGCTCCATAATAGGAAGAAGTTCAATGTGAGTGTAGCCCATATGTTTCACATAATCAACAAGCTCGTAAGCAATTTGTTTATAGCTTTTATATCCAGCATCATTCGGGAAAAATTCATTTTTAAAATCTTTTTTCCACGAACCAAGATGAACCTCATAAATCGAGAATGGAGATTTTTGAAAATCCATTTGTTTTCTTTTTGTCAGCCAATTTTCGTCGTTCCATTTATAGCCTTCGAGAGAATTAACTACAGAAGCCGTTCGTGGTCTTATTTCAGATTGAAAAGCAAAGGGGTCGGCTTTTAAATGTACCTCTTCTTTATATTTCGATTTAATTGCATATTTATAAGTTTCTCCTTCTTCAAGCCCGGGAATGAACATAGCCCATACACCCGAATTCATCACGTTTTCCATAGGGTGAGAATCCACATTCCAGAAATTAAAATTCCCGACAACACTTACGCACTTTGCGTTTGGAGCCCAGACAGAAAAAAGGATTCCTTTTACGCCGCCGATTATTTTTATTTTTGCTCCAAGTTTGTCGTAAATCTTATAATGATTTCCTTCGCTTAATAAATAAAGGTCAAAATCACTTATCCCATATTTTGCAATTTTTACTTTGCCCATATCTTCAAAATACTTTCAAAGATATAAAAGTGAAAGGTAATAAGGTAAGATGATTGAAAAGAAATCGAACTGAAAAATTATTTCAGTTCGATTTCAAGGATGGAAAATATAAATAACTTACAATGAAATTTATTTCTTTTTGTTATTGTATTCTTCCAATTTTAGCTTATAAAGGTTGTTATATTTTTCAGCATATTTTTCGTCGATAGATTTAATGTCATTTAAATTTCCGGGTTTATTTAATTCCATACTTTTCTCTTCTATTAAATATTTTTTAATACCTTTATCCAAACTATATTTTAAAGAATACAAATCTATTTCTGAAGAAAAGGTAGAAAGGTCCCAGATAATTACGGATTTATCATCCGATGCACTTACAAGAAATCTTCCATCTGGAGAAAAGGATATATAATTCACATTATCATTATGTCCTTCCAATACTTTTATTGTTTTTCCGCTATTTAAGTCCCAGATTCTGATAGTATTATCTTTGCTTCCGCTTGCGATATAATTACCGGACGGATGTAAAGCAAGGCAGAGGAT
The DNA here is from genome assembly GCA_041653855.1 of Ignavibacteria bacterium. Classification (GTDB taxonomy): domain Bacteria; phylum Bacteroidota; class Ignavibacteria; order Tepidaquicellales; family Tepidaquicellaceae; genus FEN-1279. Next base: position 4,362 of record JBAZEQ010000087.1, read on the forward strand.
TTCTCTTGAATGACCTTTTAAAGATTTAATATCTTCATCCTTATTTATATCAAGAATTTTAATAACATCATCAAAATACTCAACTGCAACGTAATAAAAATATTTAGCATCGTCCGATATCAAAATATTCTTTTGCTTTAAATAGCTGTTAATAATTTTTATTTTATTTATCAATTTCTTACTATCGATATCATAAAAGTAAATTAAATTACCGA
>JBAZEQ010000087.1:4586-9344 GCA_041653855.1 Ignavibacteria bacterium
AAAATTTTTAACAGGGTTGGTTGAAATTTTATCGGATTTTTCGTTTTCAGGACAGATGGCAATATACTTTCCACTTGCCGATACTGTCCACGGAGAATTAAATGACCAGAAATGAATACGGTCAATATAATTTACGCTGTAATTATTATCAGAAAGACTGTAATTATTAAACTCTAGTTTATAACAATTCGAATTTAAATATGTACTCAAGGAGTAATCATAAGTATACGTACAGTTATCCATTGTCAATTCGGGTACAATTGTCATAAGTTTTTTATCAGGATTTGAGTAGAAAAAATTCGGAGACCGGCTTTTCACATCTATGTTTTGTTTTAATAATCCGTTGTACATATCATAAACCACAATAAAAGGATCTATCTCAGCAGATATACTCAACAGGGGTGCAATACCTGCACAAATTTCTTTAGCTTCGTTACTAAACGCCAGCTTAAAAATACTATTTTTTGTTTTAATAACTTTAATTAATTCACCATTATCAGCATCCATAATTTTAATTGTTCCGTCCTTTTCACCACTTGCAATATACTTTCCACCGGGTGAAAATGCTAATGCATTAACATAACTATTATAACCCGTAATTTTTTGGTATACTTGAGCCAGCATTATGGGAGTTACAAGAAAAACCATAAGAAGAACAAAAATAAGTTTTTTCACATTGTTTGAATTTAGTTTACGATTACCCCTTGCCGGGGTAAATTTAGTATATTTTAATTAATATATTAATTATATGCAATACATTTTTTAATATTTAAAGGTTTGCTATTTTGCTTGAAAAAAGAGTATAAATACTATATTTTATTGTTACCCTTAAAAGGAGTTACATTAAAAAAGATTACACATATGAGAAACGAATATAAAAACCAGATACAAAAATTTCTTGAATTAGGATTAACGGAAAGAGAAACGAAAGTATACATCACACTTCTTTCAAAAAAGAGTTTTACGAGTTCAGAGCTTCAGAAATCTGCAAATATACCCCGTACAAAAATTTACGAAGTTCTTTTAAAAATGGTAGAGAGAGGAATATGCCTCGAACGAAAAATCGGTAAAATAAAATATTATGAAGCGATAGAGCCGAAAAAAGCACTACATAAAGTATTGGAGGATTACAAAAATAATTATCAATACGAGTTAGAGAAGAAGAAAGAAATTACGGAATCTCTTGCAGGTATTTTCAATCCGATATATCAACAAAATAAAAATTTTGTAAGTCCGCTCGAGTTTGTGGAGGTAATAAAAGATAAAGAACTGGCACAAAAAAAAATAGTTGAAGCATTTGTGGAAGCAAAATCGGAATTATTATCACTTATAAAAGGACCATACGTATGTGATACTAATTCTCGTATAAATCAACAGGTACGGGAAGAAAAGAACCTTTTAAAACGCGGAGTCAAATGCAAGAAAATATATGAGTCAGGAGAACTTCTGGAACACACATCTTTAATAGAACAATTTAAACCACTTTCGAAACTTGGTTCACAATTAAGAATGACCGAGAATATTCCAATAAAAATGTTAGTATCCGATGAAAGAAAAGTGATTTTTCCTTTACAGGATATCATAAAGAATCCGGACGAACTGACCATAATACTTATAGAGCATAAAGAAATGGTAGCGGCATGCAGAATTCTTTTCAATCATTTATGGAGTATTTCAAAACCATTATTAAATTAAATTTAATAAAATGAAAACATTGTTATTATTTTTAGCAATAACAATTGCTCTTCCATTTATCAATAAAAGCGATTGTTATTCAACTGATAATAATTTCTGTTCCGATTCATTATTGCAAAGCATTGATTTTCGAATTTCGCAGGATTCCACAGGTTATCACTACGTTGAAAAAGTAATAATTAAAATGTACCCGATACATTGTAAAAGAGGTCCACAAGGTTGTGATAAATGCAAGGAATACACCAAAGAAATGAAATATTGTTTTATCGGACTACTGAATAGAGGTGGAATTTACCAAAGACCATTGATACAACTTAATTTAGCAGGAGAAAAGGTTTGGTACGAATTTGATCAATTCAAAATTTTCGATTCAGAAGAAGAGGCTCTCGAATATTCAAAAGAAAGTTCAATAAAGATTATAGAAAAAGAAGAATAAATATACAGTTCAATATTAATTAAAAAAGAAATGCCAACTTAACGCAAGTTGGCATTTTATATTTATTTCTATTGTAATAACAAAGAAAAATTCGTCAGCGTAATTATTTAGTTACAATCATTTTTTTAGTTTCAGAAAATTTACCTGCAGTCAGTTTATAAAAGTACACACCGCTCGGCATATTATAGCCATTTAAATCAAAAGTAATGCTGTAATTTCCTACCGGTTTAATATCATTTACAAGTGTTGCTACTTCCTGCCCGACGAGATTATACACAGTTAAATTGATAAATGATTTTTCTTTTACAGAATAATTAATCTGAGTGGTCGGATTAAACGGATTCGGATAATTTTGTTCGAGTTTGAATTCAGACGGTATATTTTGAGAAATATTATTTTCATTGGATGTAAAATCAATAATAGCAGTCATAATAGACATTGAACCCTGAAGCCTTGCCCAAATTGGTCTTACCCTGCCATTATAAGCGGTAATATTTGTATAATCCCCGAAGAAAGTTGTACTAGTAGGAACAAATGGAGTTTCACTTATGATGAAATTCGTAAAAGAATCCCCCCCATCTGTAGATTTTGCAATGAAAACATCTGTAGCAGTGTTTGTATAATTTCTTCTGTCATAAAACACAATATATATGTAACCGTTTTTCTGGTCAATCGTCATCCAGGGAAGGAATTGTTCTTTTCCCACGGCATCATTATTAACACGTAATGGGGTTGTCCAGTTTGTCCCGCCATTCGTAGATTTAACAAATTTTATATCGTGGTCAGTTGCACTTGCTTCATCGGAATAAGCGATATATACATTCCCTCTATACGGGCTGTTACTAATATCGCAACAGGTTACAGGCATTCCGTTGCATCTTTGCAATCCGGATATCATATAATCCCATCCACCGGGCTGGTCGCAAACATATTTAGGTTCTGTCAACCAGCTTGTACCACCATCAGTAGATTTATTAAAAAATATTCCAAACTGAGAATTTCTGACTTTTGGACCAGCACAGCCCACATAAATTTCTCCATTTGGACCAACGGTTGGCACAGCACCTTCTACAGTATTATCTTCGTCTACGCAATCTCCCGGAATTTTATTAATTCTTTTTGCAGTTCCGCTTCCAAAATTTACCCAAGTTTCACCTGCATCAGTAGATTTAGAGAATAAAATATTGGAGCTATCGGTTTGAGTTGAGACACCATATTCATCGAATTGAGTCCATGTTACGTAAATGTAATTATTTCTCGGGTCAACAACTGCCCATTCTTTATCCTGCTCTTTATGAGAATTGAAATAAGTATAAGAACCGGGGTTATTCCAGCTAACACCATTATTAGTAGATTTCTGACATACAATTCTATCAATCCAATAACCGGGCGAAACCGAATTGGATAAATGGAAGAAATAGAATACACCATTTGTATCACAGATAACGCAGGGGTCACCCCATACACCCCACGAAGAAGATGTTAAATTTCCTCTTGTCCAGTTCAAACCACTATTTGAAGAATAATAGTATGAACTAATGTTAGCACCTCCAACCAGAATATTTGTATTTTTCGGATTAATACAAATGGAAGGTTCATTAGGGCTACTAACATTGCTAACTGTAATATTAGTATATTGAGAGTAAACACTACTTACTATCAAAGATACGATTAAGATTGCAAAGATAATTTTCCTCATATAAAGATTTTATTATTTATATTATAATTTCATTACAATTACTAAATAAAAAAATCCACTTTTTTATACATAAAAAGTCTTAGAAAATTATAGAATATTTTATTTATTTTTGAGTGAGAGCTCCTTTTCCAGTATAATTGCTTTTGGATGCAGGATGTTATTTTCAAGATGTATGTGCGAATGCAAGTCATTTTCAAATTCTTGCAATTCTTTATAAAAAACAGTTAAAGTTGCACAAGCATCTTCGGGAATCGAATAATTATTTGTTAGTTCTTTAATCCTGTAGAAAGCGTCGCCGGCATTAGCATGTTCTCTTTCCATCATATTGATAGGATTTTCCACGGTACCGAAAGGCGGGTATGCATATTCAGATGAATTCTTTTTTGCATTCACAAGACTTTTAATATAAGGGAATAACATTCTCTCTTCTTTCATCATATGATTTGCAAGCTCGAGGCTTACACTAAGCCATATATTTTTTATTTCTAATAGTTCGGGATGATTTTTCCCGTGAGCATTAAACACTTTTTCCGAATGAGCATCGATTACAGGAAGCATTTTCTCTACATAACTGTGATGAGTATTTACAATAAAATCTATTAATGAATCGAGTTCAAGTTTATCGAAGTTGCCGTTACCATTTTTCTTTTTATTGGCAGTGGAAATTTTTTCCAAGATTTCATCGGGATTGATGTTTTTTTCTTTGCATGCATCGTCAATGCTCCTTCTTCCGTTACAGCAATAATCCAATCCGTATGATTCAAATATTTCCGAAGTCTTGAAGTTACCTTTCACAACCTCGGCTAAAGTATTTTCTTTTGTAAAGTTCATAGTTTTTTTTCCTTTTTTTATACAAATGTAAATACTCCGGTAAGATATTAATTTGACTAAAGTCAAAAATCAGAAAAGAATATGAGAATAACTAAAG
>JBAZEQ010000088.1:0-9319 GCA_041653855.1 Ignavibacteria bacterium
TTCTTTGGCGGTATTTTTATGCTGATTACTATTATCGCACTTTATTTCAGTTCAAAAGACCCTGTAACAGGTTTGCATACATTTAATATGCTTACTTTAATGAATCCTGCGGCAATTGACCCAAGTTCGCTTTTAGGAGGTATAGGGACTAATTTAAGATACGTTGCTTTTGTTGCTCTCTTTATCGGGTTTGCGATTAAGGTACCGATTTTCCCGTTCCATACGTGGTTACCAGATGCACACGTTGAAGCTCCTACGGCTATATCCGTAATTCTTGCCGGTGTTCTTTTAAAGATGGGTTCGTATGGTATAATGAGAATTTCTTATCCGATATTTCCCGATGCGGCAGTTTGGTTTATGTATCCGATGGCTATACTGGCGATGATAAATATTATTTACGGAGCATTGTGTGCAATGGCACAGAAAGATTTTAAAAAACTCATTGCATATTCTTCGATTTCGCATATGGGTTACGTAATGCTTGGTATTGCTTCAGGAACGGCAATAGGATTTAACGGAGCAATATTCCAGATGTTCAACCACGGTACAATTACAGCAGTACTCTTCTTAAGTGTAGGAATAATATATGATAGGGCACATACAAGAGGTATTTATGACTTTGGCGGACTTGCGAATAAGATGCCTAAATACTTTGCAGTAATAATTATTGCATTCTTTGCGTCTATTGGTTTACCGGGTTTGAGTGCATTCATCAGTGAATCGTTTGTATTCCTTGGCGGGTTCAAAAATGAAACTATAAGAGTATTAACAATAATTTCTACGCTTGGTATAATCTTAAATGCCGCCTATATTTTATGGACTATACAAAGATTATTCTTTGGTAAATTACCTGAAAAATGGAATGACCTTACTGATATAAACGGCAGGGAACTATTGAGTACCGTACCGCTATTGTTGATTATAATATTTCTTGGAATTTTACCGTCACCAATTCTTAATTTGATGACTTCTTCCGTTAATCAACTTGTTAATTTAATCTGGCATTTGAATTAAATTTAAATAATTATTATTGTGCAGCCGCAAATATTAAATAAAATTTCATTTTTTCTACCGGAAACAGTATTAATAGTAACGCTGTTGATTTGTATCTTAGCTGATTTGATTCTGAGAAAGAAATCGGTGATAGTATCTGTGTTAGCGATTGCAGGTCTTCTGGTAAGTGGTTACTTTGTGTATATGCAATATGGACTGGAAGCAACTTTATTCAAAAGAATGATTGTAATCGACCCGTATTCTTTATTCTTTAAATTTCTTTTCATATTATCTACTATTTTCATATTACTCTTTGCTCTTACATCTAAAGAGTTTAAAAATTCCGAACATAAAAATGAACATACGTATTTATTTCTATCCCTTGCTCTCGGTGCTTTTTTAATGGCTTCATCCGTGAATATGTTAATGATGTATCTTTCACTTGAGTTGGTAAGTTTAACATCTTATATACTTGCCGGATATACAAAGAAAGAAAAACGTTCATCCGAAGCCGCTATGAAATACGTAATCTACGGAGCCGCATCTTCGGGAATTATGATTTATGCTATGTCTTTATTATACGGTTTTACCGGAACAATGAACATTTACGAAACAGCCCGGATTTTAGCGAGTTATGGAAATACAACCAATCCTATGATAATTATGGCAATCATTATGATTATGGCTGGATTCGGATATAAAATTTCGTCCGTACCTTTCCACTTCTGGACACCCGATGTATACGAAGGCTCGCCGATTCCTGTTACTGCATTTCTTGCTGTTACTTCATCTGCCGCAGGTTTTGCCGTTATGATAAGATTTTTTGCAACGACTTTCCTGAAATCATTCGATATGATAAACGGAGCATGGCAAATTATTGACGGAATAAAATGGACTGAAATAATTATGGTGCTGGCAATTGCATCTATGATAATTGGAAATTTTGTTGCTATCTGGCAAATGAGTATGAAACGACTTCTTGCATATTCTTCCATTGCACAATCAGGATATATTATGCTGGGTTTGGTTGTAGCTAATCAAGCAGGTTTATCTGCGATGTTTGTATACTTGATGGCTTACTTATTTATGAATCTCGGAGCATTTTATGCAACGATGATGATTTCAAATAAACTGAACAGCGATAAAATTGAAGATATGAAAGGACTTGGATACCGCTCTCCGTTTGTTTGTGTATTGATGGCTATATTTATGTTTGCTCTTGCCGGGATTCCTACTACCGCAGGATTCATTGGTAAGTTTTATGTTTTTTCGGCTTTAATCGAAAATCATATGTTATGGCTTGCATTAGTGGGATTATTAAATAGTGTAGTATCCTTATTCTTCTATATCAAAGTAATAAAATATATGTTCCTGATGAAACCGGACGAAGGCTTTGATTCAAAAGTTCAATATAGCTACGGATATTATATTATGCTTCTTTTATTTGCCATTCCTACAATGTTTTTCGGAATATATTTCGCACCATTAGTGCGTTTCGCAGAAGCATCTGCCGTGATGTTTGGATTGAGGTAATAAAAAATACCCCTTGTTTCGAAGCACCGGCTGAATATCTGCTGTAGTAGGCTTCGTAACAAAAAAGATTTTAAAAAGTCCGTAAATATTTTTACGGACTTTTTTTATTTTTGGAGTGAAAAAACTCAGTCAGGAATCATTTTTTTATAGAGAACTCCGATAGGAGTTCAATATCAGTAACAAAGAACACGACCATCACTCCGACTCCTTTAGGGGTCGAAGACTCGCCGTGGTGAGAGTCGTTTTAATTTGGATTAGGATATTACTGATATTCGATTCTCTCCAAGGCGAGTCTTCGACCTAACGGAATCGCAAAATACTAATAATAGTAAATCCATTCTTAATTTTTTTATTTTCCATTTATTTTCTTGAAACAATAAAAATAATCCCGTAGGGATGACCTGTTTGTAGCAGAATAAATGTGAACGAAAAAATAAACCCCATAGGGGTGACCTATTATTCTCTCTGTCCCGAATTTTTAAATACCATTTCTTGTTATAAATATTTAATTTAATGTAAACATAAAGGAGTTATATATAAATGTGTGGTATAGTAGGTTATATTGGTAAAAGAAATTCGCTTCCTATTATTATAGAAGGATTAAAACGACTTGAATACAGGGGATACGATTCGGCGGGGGTATCGATTATAAATGATAAGGGTAATATTATTAGCTATAAACAGGCAGGTAAAGTAAATAAACTTGAAGCCGCTTTAGATGTAGATAAATTTCAGGGTAATATTGGAATTGGGCATACACGCTGGGCAACTCACGGTGTTCCCAATGATACAAATGCTCATCCGCATTTTGATATGGATGAAAATATTATGATAGTACATAACGGGATAATCGAAAATTATAAACTGATTAAAAACAGGTTGATTGAAGAGAAGTATACATTCGCTACCGATACGGATACGGAAATTCTTGCGAATTTGATTAATTATCATTTCAGGAATACAAACGATTTTGAAACAGCCGTCCGACTTGCACTTCTTGAAGTGGAAGGTACTTATGGAATTGCCTGCTTATGTGCTAAAGAACCGGATAAAATAGTAGTCGCAAGAAAAGGCAGTCCTTTGATGCTTGGAATTGGCAACGAGGAAATTTTAGTTGCATCAGATGCATCTGCGATAATCAATCATACAAAGAACGTTATCTACCTTGAAGATGGCGAAATGGCTTCACTTGAGCGGGGAAGTTTTCATTTAAAAACCGTAGAAGATAAGGATATATACAGGAATATAGAAGTTCTTGACTTTTTACTCGATGATATAGAAAAAGGCGGGTATGACCATTTTATGCTGAAAGAAATATGCGAACAGCCGGATACTATTCAGAATACTTACAGGGGAAGAATTAATTTCGATACGGGAGTAGCAAAACTTGGCGGGCTAGATAGTGTTACGGAAAAACTTTTTAATGCAAAAAGAATTATAATCACAGCTTGCGGAACTGCTTGGCATGCAGGTCTGGTAGGCGAGTATATGCTCGAACACTATTGCAGGATACCGGTTGAAGTAGAATACGCTTCCGAATTCAGATACAGAAGACCGATTATAAATCCTGATGATGTAGTAATATTAATCAGTCAGAGTGGTGAAACAGCCGATACACTCGCCGCACTAAGGGAAGCAAAAAAATTCGGAGCTACTACAATAGGAATAGTAAATGTAATCGGTAGCACGATTGCTCGTGAAGTAGATGCCGGCACTTACGTTCACGCAGGAGCGGAAATCGGTGTGGCTTCGACCAAAGCATTTACCTGTCAGGTAATGTCGCTGGCTTTGATTACTATGATGATAGCTAATGAAAAGAAAACTGTTCCTCAAAATGAATTAATAATACTTGCTAAAGAATTAAAACAGATACCCGAATTGATTTTGAGAATGGTTAGTATGAAAGAAGACTATAAAAAAATTGCATTGAAATTTAAGGATGCTAAAAACTTTCTATATCTCGGAAGGGGATTTAACTTTCCTGTAGCCCTCGAAGGTGCTTTGAAACTGAAAGAAATTTCCTACATACACGCAGAAGGCTATCCTGCGGCTGAAATGAAACACGGTCCAATTGCTTTGATTGATGAAAATATGCCCGTTGTATTTATTGCACCGCAAGACAGGACTTATGATAAAATTATAAGTAGTATTATGGAAGTGAAAGCAAGAAGTGGCGTGATTATAGCCATAGCGAGCGAAGGTGATGAGAATATTAATAGTTACTCTGACTATGTATTAAGAGTACCAAAAACTGCGGCTATTTTTGCACCAATCATTAATATTATTCCTTTGCAGTTTTTATCCTATTATATTGCGGCGGCAAGGGGCTGTAACGTAGACCAGCCAAGAAATCTGGCTAAAAGTGTAACAGTGGAATAAATAACAAATAATAAATAACATATAATAAAAATACCGATAAAACTTTAATTTTATCGGTATTATTATTTTCTAACTGTTATTTGTTATTTGATATATGTTATTTGATTAGAATCATACTCTTAACATCCGAATAATCACCGGCTGTCAATTTATAAAAATATATCCCTGACGAAAGATTTTTCCCGTCGAATTTTATTTCATAATCACCCGCCGACTGCTTTTGATTAACTAATGTTACTACCTCTTTACCGAGTATATTGAATACCTTTAATGTTACCAACCCATTTCCTGTTTTCCATTCTCCATTTTCAGGAATAGAGTATTTAATATTTGTCGTTGGATTAAAGGGATTCGGATAATTTTGTGATAAAGAAAATGTAACCGGTGTTTCCGATTCTATTATCCCTGTTGCAAAAGGTCTTAATTTAATATTTAATAAAGTCGTAGAATCATATTTTACATAAACACCTGAAATTGTTTTCGGGTAGTGACCCGGAGCTTTTACTATCAGAGTATATGTACCGGTCGGTAGCATTCTGTGATAGTCCCCGCACGTCGTATCCGAAAATATCGCAGTGCTATCATTCATATATTCTCTTCCCTGAACTCTTACTTTTGCTTTAAGAGGTAAATTCGAAATAGAATCTGTGATAATACCCCTAACACCATACAAACATTCTTTAATGTAGTTAAGCCATGATTTATGATTCCAATTCCAGTAATTCGGTAACGTATTTGCAGGAACTAACTTTGTTGTAGAAATTTCTGAAGTAACTTCCTTGCCACCTTTGAAGAATGTCATATAATCCTGTCTCCCGCCGGATATTGTATACCAGGAATATCCATTTACTATTCCCGGGATATTCGGATAACCTAAACTATCTGTCATATAAGATGGATTTATTGCATGAATAGTATCTATATAGGTTTTAGCAATATGAATCCACCAGTCATCATCCGGGTGTAAAGGTGATTCACTGTCCCATGGATAATTTAGTACCTGTGCTCCTCCGTGGAAATTCATTGAAAGTGAGAAATTATATTGACCAAATAAATTCATAAAAGTGATTGTTTCCGGTTGCCATGTTCCACCTGGATTCGGACCTTCGTGGAAATCCGGGAAATTTCTGTTTAAATCATAACTGTTTTGATTAGCTCTTCTTGCTCCGTTTACCGTTCCATTTCCTCCGTAATATGTCCCGTCAGGATTAGCAAGAGGATTAATCCAGATTTCAACATTCTTTACAAGCTCTGTAATTTTAGTATTGTTTCCATATCCACTAAGAAGTGTATCTATTAGTCTTAGCATATTAACATAACCTGTTAGTTCATCTCCGTGGATACTTGAGGAATACTGGAATCTTGGTTTCGGTTTCCTGAAGTTTACACTATCCGAGATGACAGCAAACAATAATACTCTTCCGCTTACTGTTGTGCCAATATTCACAATCCTGCAAAGATTCGGATAATTTGTAGCAAAAGCATTCATCATATTTACGTAAGCTTCGTATGTCGGGTAAACGTCCCATTGTCCCGTAATTTCATCGAGGTTATTGCTCATTTTTACGGGGAATTGGAGTGAGGGGGGAGTCATTACAACAAAGTTTATATTGTATTCTTTAAACTTATACATTCCATCTGTGTTTGCATACGCAATAACTTCGTAGTTAATAACGTTATCCTTTACGTTATCTATCGATATTTCATTTGCTAATTTTTTTAAAATATCTTTTGATGAGACATAAAATTTAAAATAAATTTCATTTCTTTCCGAAAGGTATTTTTCGACTATTTCTTTCTGGTCGCTGTAACTTTTAGTATCCTGGGCAAAAGAGAATGAAGAGAGTAAAAGAAAAGATGTAAGAACAATTAAAGATAAATTTTTCATAACTTTATAAAATTAATTATATATAAAAAAATTAAGGATTTTGGCTGAAATATGATACTTAATAATTTATCACTGTATATTATAAAAAGTGTATAGAATTTAAATTTTCAATTTTCTATTTTAAATAATTCAATATTTGCATCTAAAGTTAATTAATCTCATTAAATATCTTTCTTATGATAGATAAAAAGAGTTTATCGGAAAGAGATATATGTACAAAATTTATTACTCCTGCGATTGAAAATTCCGGATGGAAAGATAAATTTCTTGAAGAAGTATATTTTACCGCCGGAAAAATTTATGTGCGGGGTCGCTTAACTGCAAGGGGTATGGCAAAACGTGCCGATTATATTCTATATCATAAATTAAATATTCCCGTTGCAATAATAGAAGCAAAAGACAACAAGCATTCCATTCGTTCCGGTATACAGCAAGCTCTTGAATATGCACGTATTCTCGATATTCCCTGCGTTTTTAGCAGTAATGGCGATGGTTTTTTATTTCACGATAGAACCGCAAAAAATGGAAATGTTGAATCAGAAATTAGTCTTGATAATTTTCCTTCACCCGAAGTTCTCTGGGATAAATATAAAAAGTTTAAAGGTATAGTTTCAAAAGAATCCGAGAGAATTTCTTCTCAGGATTACTTCTTCGATGGCTCCGGTAGAAAACCAAGATATTACCAGCAAATTGCTATAAACAGAACTGTCGAAGCAATTGCAAACGGTCAAAATAGAATTCTGATATTAATGGCAACAGGTACGGGTAAAACCTATGTTGCTTTTCAGGTAGCTCACCGCTTATGGAAAGCCGGTGTTAAAAAAAGAATTCTTTTTCTTGCCGATAGAAACGCATTGATAGGACAGGCGAAACGAGGTGACTTTAAGCACTTCCGGGATAAAATGACGGTTGTTAAGCACCGTCAGGTTGATAAAGCTTATGAAGTATATCTGTCTCTTTATCAGGGAATTTCAGGTAATGAAGAGGATAAAAATATTTACAAACAGTTTTCACCTGATTTCTTTGACCTTGTTATTATTGATGAGTGCCATCGAGGAAGTGCAAAAGATGATAGTGCGTGGAAAGAAATTCTTTTATATTTTAAAAATGCTACACAGATTGGTTTAACCGCAACTCCAAAAGAAACCGAAGAAGTTAGCAACATAGAATATTTTGGCGACCCCATTTATACATATTCCCTTAAACAGGGTATTGACGATGGCTTCCTCGCTCCTTACCGTGTAATCCGTGTCGGCTTAAATGTTGACCTCGAAGGATGGAGACCTGAAAAAGATAAAACCGATAAAAATGGAAATCTTGTAGATGATAGAATTTATAATTTAAAAGATTACGATAGAAATTTAGTAATTGATGAACGAACAGATGTTGTAGCAAAAAAACTGTCAGAGTTTCTTAAAGGTTATGATAGGTTTGCTAAGACAATTATTTTTTGTGTTGATATAGACCACGCACAGAGAATGAGGCAGGCATTAATTAATCATAATTCCGATTTGGCTCTGTCAAATTCGAAATATGTAATGCAGATTACAGGCGATAATGAAGAAGGTAAACGTGAACTCGATAATTTCACAAACCCCGAAGAAAAATTCCCTGTAATTGCTACAACATCAGAACTGATGACAACAGGCATTGACGCACAGACCTGCAAGGTAATTGTTCTCGATAGTAATATTAAATCAATGACTAAGTTTAAACAAATTATCGGCAGGGGAACAAGAATAAATGAAGATTATGATAAAATGTTTTTTACAATCCTTGATTTCCGACAGGCAACAGACTTATTTGCTGATAAAGATTTCGACGGTGAACCTATAAGAGTTAAGCCGGTTAAAGAAGATGATGATTTAACTAATATTGTTATAGAAGAAGAAAAAAATGATAATTCCATTATAGATGAGGAATCCGGTAATGAAATCGAATTTAAGGAAAAACCACCTGAAATTAAATTTCCTGAAACAGTAATCGATGAAACACCGCGGCAAAAAGTATATGTTAATGGTGTTGATGTATCGGTTCTTATCTCACGTGAATTGTATTTTGATATCAACGGAAAACCAATAACGGTCAGTCTTAAAGACCATACAAAGGAAATCATAAAAGGACAATATGCTACTCTTAATGATTTTATAAATAAATGGAATAAATCCGAACAAAAAACTGCGATTATTAAAGAACTAGAACAGCAGGGTGTTATGGTTGAAGGATTATTAAATGCTGTAAATAAAGAAGCCGATTTATTCGATATCGTTTGTCACGTTGCTTTTGATAAATCACCACTAACTCGGAAAGAACGTGCTAATAATGTAAAGAAAAGAAATTATTTTACAAAATTCGGCGAGCAGGCAAAAAAAGTAATAGATGCCTTACTTGAAAAATATTCAGACGAAGGTATTGAAAATATCGAAAGTATGGAAGTGTTGAAGGTGAAACCGCTTGCAGAATTTGGCTCACCGATGGAAATAGTTAAAGAATTTGGTGGAAAGAAAAAATATCTCGAAGCAATAA